>CAWUKP010000161.1:0-6214 GCA_963922975.1 uncultured Spongiivirga sp.
TGTGGGTAGTTCCCCAAAGATGAGCAAGTAGGCTACTTCTAAGAAATCAGCTTTTTCGGCAAGGTCTTCGATGGCATATCCGCGGTATCTAAGAATGCCTTTCTCGCCATCCAAAAAAGTAATGGCACTTTCACAAGAACCCGTATTCTTATATCCAGGATCGATGGTAATTACACCTTTTGTACTCCCTCGAAGGCTTTTGATATCAATTGCCAACTCGTTTTCGGTTCCTTGGATTACTGGAAACTCGTATTTCTCTCCATTGATCTCTAAAGTAGCGGTATTTGCCATATGTCGTGTGAAGTTTATCGTTAAAATAAGAACTACGAATTTACGAAATAAAGCCTGATTGTTAAAGGAATTGGAGTTTGTTAAATTCTTAAATAATCCATAAAAAAAGGCTTCCGATGAAGGAAGCCTTTACAGTATTTTCAAGGAAATAGCAGTTATTTCACTTTGAATGCCTTTTCTTGCGGATAGTAGGCTACGTCTTCCAACTCTTCTTCAATGCGAAGGAGTTGATTGTATTTAGCCATACGATCACTACGCGAAGCGGAACCTGTTTTGATTTGTCCGGTGTTCAAGGCCACAGCTAAATCAGCAATGGTGTTGTCTTCGGTCTCTCCTGAACGGTGAGACATCACGGAGGTATACCCTGCATTTTTCGCCATGTTAACGGCAGCGATGGTTTCGGTAAGCGTACCGATTTGGTTTACCTTGATCAAAATGGAGTTGGCGATTCCATTTTCAATTCCGCGGGACAAGCGCTCTACATTCGTCACGAACAAATCATCACCGACGAGCTGTACTTTTTCACCTACTTTATCGGTCAACATCTTCCAACCATCCCAGTCATTCTCATCCATTCCATCTTCAATCGAGATGATCGGATACTTCGCACACAAGTCTGCCAAGTACTGTGCTTGTTCTTCTGAAGTGCGCACGGCACCTTTATCTCCTTCAAACTTGGTATAATCGTACTTTCCGTCTACGTAAAACTCAGCAGCAGCACAATCTAAAGCGATCATTACATCGTCTCCGAGTTTGTATCCTGCTTTCTCCACCGCTTTACCAATCGTATCCAGCGCGTCTTCTGTTCCATCTAATGTGGGTGCAAAACCACCTTCATCACCTACGGCCGTGCTTAAACCGCGATCGTGTAACACTTTTTTCAAATTGTGGAAGATTTCTGTGCCCATTTGCATGGCATGAGTAAAGTTTTTGGCCTTCACTGGCATGACCATAAATTCTTGAAATGCAATAGGTGCATCGGAGTGCGAACCACCATTGATAATATTCATCATGGGAACCGGCAAGGTATTAGCGCTTACGCCACCTACGTAGCGATACAAAGGCATCGCAGACTCTTCGGCAGCTGCTTTCGCACAGGCCAGAGATACGCCTAAGATGGCATTGGCTCCAAGATTACTTTTATTCGGAGTACCATCGAGCTCAATCATAGTTTGATCTATCAAGTTTTGCTCGAAAACGGACATCCCAACCAATTCTTCAGCAATGGCAGTATTGACATTTTCCACAGCTTTCATGACTCCTTTACCCATGTAAGCAGTACCTCCGTCGCGTAGTTCTACGGCTTCGTGTTCACCAGTTGAAGCACCTGAAGGTACGGCGGCACGGCCGAGGATGCCATTTTCAGTAATGACATCTACCTCTACAGTAGGATTGCCTCGGGAGTCTAAAATTTGTCTTGCGTGAATATGCAGAATGATACTCATGTTTTTATAATTTAAAGTGGTTATGATTGATTTATGAGGTAACCAATTTGGCTTTTTTGACGTTCTCTACAAACTGATCAAATAAATACTCAGCATCATGTGGGCCAGGGCTTGCTTCTGGGTGATACTGTACAGAGAAGCAATTTTTGTTTTTTAATCGAATTCCTGCCACTGTATGGTCGTTAAGGTGCACGTGTGTGATCTCAACCTCTGGATGCGCTTCTGTTTCTTCGCGATTGATGGCAAAGCCGTGGTTCTGCGAAGTGATCTCGCCTTTACCTGTCAAAAGATTCTTCACCGGATGGTTGATCCCGCGATGCCCGTGGTGCATCTTGTACGTAGAAATACCATTAGCCAATGCAATCACTTGGTGACCGAGACAGATACCGAAAAGTGGTAAGTCTTTATCGATGATCTGTTTGGCAACTTCTTGTGCACTTTTCAACGGTTCTGGATCTCCAGGGCCGTTGGAAATAAAATACCCATCAGGTTCAAAGCTGCTGAGTTCTTCAAAACTTGCATCATAAGGGAACACCTTGATGTAGCAATCGCGCTTGGCTAGGTTGCGTAAGATATTCTTCTTAATCCCTAAATCAAGGGCAGCAATTTTATAGGTTGCATTTTCTTCTCCAACGAAATACGGCTCTTTGGTAGACACTTTTGAGGCCAGTTCCAAACCATTCATATCTGGAACTTCCGCCAATTGTTGCTTCAAGGCCTCGATATCCTCTACCTCGGTGGTAATGACGGCATTCATGGCACCGTTTTCTCGAATGTAGCTTACCAAAGCGCGGGTATCTACATCCGAAATGGCAATCAAATTGTTCTTTTCGAAAAACGACTTTAAATCGCCGTCTGCATCGGGTCTTGAATAAAAGAAACTGAAGTTTTTACAGATCAAGCCGGCAATTTTCATCCCTTCAGATTCTACTTCATCGTCATGCACCCCATAGTTCCCGATATGGGCGTTGGTAGCGACCATTAATTGTCCGAAATAGGATGGGTCTGTAAAGATTTCTTGATAACCGGTCATACCGGTGTTGAAACAAATTTCACCGAAGGCCGAACCTTCTAAACCAATAGATTTTCCATGGAAAATGGTACCATCTTGTAGCAGCACTAAGGCTTTTTTGCGTTGTTGGTAACCGATAGAAGTTTTGCTCATATTTTAAGAAGTTTTACAAAAATAACATAAAAAAAAGGACAAACTTAAAAGCTTGTCCTTTTGATATTAACGAAAACGATTTCATTCGTTTATTCCTCTTCTGATTTAGCAGATTCTGCTGGAGGAGGCGTTGGCGTAGCGGATTTTTTACCTCTACGGCTACGTCTAGTGGTTTTCTTCTTCCCAGTGTCGTACGTTTCATTGTAGTCTACTAGTTCGATCATGGCCATATCGGCGTTATCTCCAAGACGCTGCCCCAATTTGATGATTCGTGTGTAACCACCTGGGCGATCTCCTACTTTTGCAGCCACATCTCTAAAGAGTTCTGTTACCGCGTACTTGTTCTGCAATTTGCTGAACACCATACGACGGTTGTGTGTTGTATCCTCTTTAGACTTTGTAATCAATGGCTCGATAAACACGCGTAGTGCTTTGGCTTTGGTTACTGTAGTGTTGATGCGTTTGTGTTCGATCAACGAGCAAGCCATGTTGGCCAACATTGCCTTGCGGTGTGGCGCTTTTCTTCCGAGCTTGCTTACTTTCTTTCCGTGTCTCATGACAGTTTTGAATTAAACATCATCTTGCTACAACTCCTTCGTGGAGGAGCAAACTATGATGCGTTAGTCTTTATCTAGTTTGTATTTCGTCAAATCCATTCCGAAACTAAGGCCCTTCTGCTGCACGAGCTCTTCGAGCTCGGTCAACGATTTCTTACCAAAGTTTCTGAACTTCATCAAATCGTTCTTGTTATAAGAGACCAAATCTCCTAAGGTGTCTACTTCTGCAGCTTTCAAACAATTCAATGCACGCACTGAAAGGTCCATGTCTACCAATTTGGTCTTCAAAAGCTGACGCATGTGTAGCGACTCTTCGTCGTAAGTTTCTGTTTGAGCGATCTCATCTGCTTCCAGCGTGATGCGTTCGTCAGAGAACAACATGAAGTGGTGGATCAAGATTTTAGCAGCTTCGGTCAATGCGTCTTTCGGATGAATAGATCCGTCAGAAACGATTTCGAAAACCAATTTCTCATAATCCGTCTTTTGCTCTACACGGAAATTCTCGATCGCGTACTTTACGTTTTTGATCGGCGTGTAGATAGAATCGATGGCAATCGTTCCTAAAGGAGCGTTGGCTTTTTTGTTCTCTTCTGCAGGAACGTAGCCACGACCTTTTTCGATGGTGATCTCCATATTCAAGTTTACACTTTTTTCCATGTTGCAGATCACTAGATCTGGATTCAACACTTGGAAACCAGAGATAAATTTCTGGAAGTCGCCCGCCGTCAGTTGCTCTTGACCTGACACAGAGATAGAAACTGTTTCGTTATCGATATCCTCGATTTGTTGCTTGAAACGCACTTGCTTCAAGTTCAATACGATTTCAGTAACATCTTCTACCACCCCTTCGATGGTAGAAAATTCGTGATCCACTTTATCAATTCTGATAGAGGTGATCGCAAAACCTTCCAAAGAGGAAAGTAGCACACGTCTAAGGGCGTTACCAACGGTTAATCCGTATCCCGGTTCTAGTGGTCGGAACTCGAATTTCCCTTCCGTTTCGGAAGAGTCTACCATGATAACTTTGTCGGGCTTCTGAAAATTAAGTAATGCCATAATTTAGCCTGTGTCAGATTTATTTAGAGTATAATTCGACGATCAATTGTTCTTTAATGTTCTCTGGAATTTGCATTCTTTCAGGAACAGACACGAATGTACCTTCCTTCTTTTCGCCATTCCAAGAGATCCACTCATAGACGCTACTGTTGTTAGCCAAAGCCTCGTCAATAACTTGTAGCGATTTTGATTTTTCTCTTACCCCAACAACATCGCCAGGCTTCAATTGGTAAGATGGAATATTAACTACACCTCCGTTAACGGTAATGTGACGGTGAGACACCAATTGTCTTGCACCTCTGCGCGATGGTGAAATACCCAAGCGGTATACCACATTGTCTAAGCGCGACTCACACAGTTGAAGTAATACTTCACCTGTAACGCCTTTGCTACGACTTGCTTTGGTAAAAAGGTTGCGGAATTGACGCTCCAAGATTCCGTAGGTATACTTCGCTTTTTGCTTTTCCATTAACTGGACGGCATACTCGGATTTCTTTCCTCTACGTCGGTTGTTACCGTGTTGCCCCGGAGGGTAATTTCTTTTTTCGAACGACTTGTCGTCTCCGAAAATTGCTTCGCCGAATTTACGGGCGATTTTGGTTTTAGGACCAGTGTATCTTGCCATTTTAAAAATTAGTTAGAGGGCAGTCTGGAATTAAGGTCTATCCTTCGCTGACTGATGGACCCCTCGATTATACATGAAATTGATTAAACTCTTCTTCTTTTAGGAGGACGGCAGCCGTTGTGTGGCAATGGAGTTACATCGATGATCTCAGTAACCTCGATACCGTTGTTATGCAAGGTTCTGATAGCCGACTCACGACCGTTTCCAGGACCCTTTACATATACTTTCACCTTACGCAAACCAGCTTCTGTAGCTACCTTAGCAGCATCTTCAGCTGCAGTTTGTGCCGCATAAGGAGTGTTTTTCTTAGAACCTCTAAAGCCCATTTTACCGGCTGAAGACCAAGCGATCACATCTCCTTTTTTATTGGTAAGCGATACGATGATGTTATTAAATGAAGAACTGATATGTGCTTCTCCTACGGACTCAACAACGACCTTGCGTTTCTTTGAGGATTTTGTATTAGACTTTGCCATTAGTTCTCAATTATTATTTGGTTGCTTTCTTCTTGTTCGCAACAGTTTTACGCTTTCCTTTACGTGTTCTGGAGTTGTTCTTGGTACGCTGTCCTCTCAACGGAAGTCCAGCTCTGTGACGAATACCACGTTGGCATCCGATGTCCATCAAACGCTTGATGTTCAATTGTACCTCTGAACGAAGTTCTCCTTCGATCTTAAACTGACCGACAGCCTCACGGATCTTTCCGATCTCGTCGTCAGACCAGTCAGAGACTTTTTTGTCTTCGCTTACACCTGCAGCGTCCAAAATGTCTTGGGCACGGCTTTTACCGATACCGAAGATGTAAGTTAGCGCGATTACACCCCTTTTTTGCTTAGGAATATCAACACCTGCTATTCTTGCCATAGTTACCCTTGTCTTTGTTTGAATCTAGGATTCTTTTTGTTAATTACGTAAAGCCTACCCTTTCTGCGAACAATCTTGCAGTCGGCGCTTCTTTTCTTTATTGATGCTCTTACTTTCATGATCTATTTTTAGTATCTATAAGTAATTCTTGCTTTAGTGAGGTCGTAGGGACTCATTTCAAGTTTTACCTTATCTCCTGGCAACAATTTGA
>CAWUKP010000162.1:0-6138 GCA_963922975.1 uncultured Spongiivirga sp.
CCACCGGTGATAAATCCCGCTTCCCAATGCAAGACTTTAAATATGGCTCCAAGAATCACCAAGCCAACTGCAAAAAGGAAAACAAACAATAAGGGTAGTACTGATTTAAAGTCCATTACAGCAACTCATTGATGATCTGTTCTTCAGAAATACCCTCTGCTTCAGCCTTGTAGTTTTTGATGATTCTATGACGAAGGATACCTGTGGCCACGGCCTGTACTTCTTCTATATCTGGTGAAAATTTGCCTTTAGTTGCTGAGAGTGCTTTCGCAGCAAGAATAAGATTCTGTGACGCTCTAGGCCCAGCGCCCCAGTCTATATAGTTTTTAACCAGTTCAGGCGCGGCAGAACTGTCTGGTCGTGTTTTAGCCACCAAACCTACCGCGTATTCGATGACATTGTCGGGAACTGGAATTCTTCGCACCAAATGCTGGATTTCAATTAATTCCGCAGCTGTGAATAACGGATTTACCTGCTCACTTTTTTCGCTGGTAGTCATTTTCACAACATCCACCTCTTCTTGAAAAGTTGGATAGGTGAGCTTGATAGAAAACATGAAACGGTCCAATTGGGCTTCTGGCAGCGGATACGTTCCTTCCTGCTCTATCGGGTTTTGCGTGGCCAACACGAAGTAGGGTAAATCCAATTTGTAATGATGCCCTGCCACCGTTACGGCACGTTCTTGCATCGCTTCAAGCAAGGCCGACTGCGTTTTGGGTGGCGTTCGGTTAATTTCATCTGCCAGAATGATATTGGCAAACACTGGACCTTTGATAAATTTGAACTCCCGATTGTGATCTAAAATCTCACTTCCCAAAATATCACTGGGCATCAAGTCTGGAGTAAATTGAATGCGCTTAAAATCAAGACCAAGCGCCTGTGCAATGGTATTTACCATCAAAGTTTTCGCCAAACCAGGAACACCGACCAGCAAAGAATGTCCGCTCGCGTAGATAGAAAGCAGAATTTGGTCGATCACGGCGTCTTGTCCGACGATGACCTTCGCGATTTCCTTTTTGAGTCGCTGATGTTTATCTACTAAATGTTCTACTGCAGCTACGTCTGACATGTATTTAGTCTTTTAACCAATTATTCTCGAAGTTACACTCTTTATTGGTACCATTTACTTTGATGTAGGTATCTTCGATTTTATCGGTTCGCCATTTGGTGATGGCCTTTAGCTGCTTCTCTTTGAGCGCAAGTTCCTTGATTTTAATGTAATCCTGCTGAAAATCTGCAATGTGCTCTTCATAGCGATTCGTAACACGAAGAATCTTGTAACGCTTATTCCCACGGTCGTCTTCGTCGATCAATGGATAGGAAACCTCATCGTCTTTCAACTCGCGTACTTGAGTATATAAGGTAGGATCCATTTTTGTGAGTTCGAAACGCGTGTCTTGTGTTACAGGATTATACAACTGCCCGCCGTTGAGCTTTGTTTCTTTCTCATCGGAGAACTTTTTCGCAGCCTCTTCAAAGGTAATTTCACCATTGTTAATGGCCGTTCTCACGGAGTCAATTCGTTGCTTGGCTTCTAGCAAAGCTTGCGCTGATATTTTGGGTGTGCGAAGAATATGACGCACATCGCGTTGTTGCCCTCGTATGCGATCTACCGTAATAATGTGCCAGCCAAAAGTAGACTCAAACGGTTCTGAAATTTCTCCTTGTTGCAGGCTGAAAGCTACATCCCTAAACTCCTTAACCATACGCGGCCGTTTGCGGTCTAAGGTGTAGAGACCACCTTTAGGGCGTGAGCCAGGATCTTGAGAATACAGAATGGCTTTACTCGCGAAACTAATCCCGTTTTCGGCAATGTCTTTTTTGTACTGTTCCAACTCACGAACTACGCGTTGTTTTTCTTCTTCTGAAATTTTGGGTTCGATTACAATCTGAGCGATCTCCATTTCTGCCCCAATCAGCGGACGTTCGTCTTTAGGAATACGATTGAAGAACTGACGCACCTCTTCAGGGGTCACTTCGATATCTCCAATGATTTTGTCTTGCATATCTGCAGCCAATTTAGAGACTTTCTGCGCGTCAAAAACCTCTTTTCGGAAGTCTACCTCATTGGTTTTGTTGTAATACTCCAACACGCGATCCATGCTTCCTAGCTGGGCCACAAAATAATCGATCACCTGACTTACACGATCGTTGATCTCGTCGTCAGAAACAGGTAAACTATCCTGAATGGCATGATGTGCTAGTAGTTTATCTTCCATGAGTTTACCAAGCAACTGACAACGGGTAATGTCTTTAATTGCGATGCCCTGGGTTTCGAGGTTTACAAACTCTTTGTCGATGTCTGACTCTAACAAAACATAATCTCCGACTACAGCAGCCACACCGTCTACTTTGATGCGTTTTGGTAATTCTTTGGGCACGGTATCACGCTCAGGAACCTGCTCGACTACCTCCTCGATGATTTCAACTTTGGCTTCTGTGGCCTCCTCCTTTTCTTGTGCATATCCCATGAGGGAAACCAGCATTGCAATGGCAACAACTGATAAACTGCGTTTACTCATAAACTTCAAACTGCTTCTTTTTGATGGCATCATTCAAAATATCGTTGTCCAATTGACGTAGATAATCCACTTTACGTCTATTGAGGATGATTTGCTTGATGGTTGGTGCGACATACTCGAGTGGCGCCTGACTGCCTGTTTCTAGCACATCTTTTAGCTGCACCAAATATATGTCTATTGAATCTTCTAAGGTAAGGAATTGTGATTTTTTTAAGTAAGCCTTCTTATTCATTCCACGCAATGGCGGAATGCGTTGTAGTACACGGGCCGACTTCACCCAGACAGAATCATTGAACAAAAATGCCTTGAATTGCAGGGCAATGGAATCGAGATGTCGTTGATCTTCGGTTTCAAACCTTCGAAGGCGCTGTTGCAAATTGTCTAAATTGTAGTACTGGCGTCCAACGGATACATACCGCAGTTGCATCAAATCCTCGTTCAGTAAGAAATTGTGCTTGTTTGCTTGGTAATATTTCAGTATGGTAGAGTCCGAGATCACCGTGTCTATGGCGTTTTTCACCAGCGCCTCTTTGTAGACCTTCACAAAAAGTTCATTGTGGTAAGCGTCTACCAATTGTTGTAATTCCGCTTGTTTCTCTTCACTTAGATTGATGATGGCCCGCTGGTAAAAAAGTTGCTCTTTCGCCCATTCATTGATGAAATTATTGACCCAGAGCACACTATCAGACCCACGAAGATTTTCGGGAAATTGATTTGATAGTTCTTCTTTAGTCAAATAACTATCGCCCGCCTTGGCCAAAATATCATCCGTATCGCTCGAGCGGAAGTACGAACAAGAAACCAAAAGACAACTCACGAAAAGTAGGGTGATTCTATTTTGCAATGCGACCTCGTTTAAGTTGTTCTTTTTTTAAGCGTTTCAGCAGTTTTCGGTTGATTACAATGTTCTTGTCATTCCGCAATTCTTGCAGCCACTGTGCTTCCAAATAATCTTGATAATCACTGATTACTTTGCCTCGTGCTTCTTCCAAGGTTTTGTTTCTTGGAGACTCGATGTTTTGGACATTTAAAACGACGAAATTATTTTCTTCTTCTAAAACCTCAGAAACGCCTTCTTGAAACACGGTATTTGAAGGTAGCGAACGATGTCCTTCTTCCAAGGTCTTTGTTTGAAACAATACATGAACGGTAGAACCTTCATTCAGAAGTGCTTTGATCTCGTCATTAGACTTTCCCAATTGCCAAAGTTCTTGAACTTTTTGAGCCTTATCGCGCTGAGGGCAGTTGGCGAAAGTTACCTCCGCACGTTTCTTCCATTGATACTTTGCTTGATGCTTTGTGAAAAAGTCAGCAAGTCCTACCGAATCTTCTTTGGCTTTGTTCCACACGCGTTGTTCCATCAATTCGAACAAAAGCAAGCCGTTTCTGTATTCTTGAATGATGGCCGCAAAATCCTCGTTTTGGTTCTCGAGATCGTTCCGATAATATTCCAAAAGCTCTTGATCCACAAACTCGTTCAATTGGTTGGCCACCAGCAATTGGAGGTCAACCTCCTGGGCATCGGCCTTTTGACGGTTCCGATTCAGAAATTGCACAAAACGTTCAAGAGGTATTTCAGTATCTTCAATCGTCAGAATAGGTTGCGCTAGAAAAGCACGATGGGTTGGGCGGTTCCATCGAGGAGTGAAAAACGTTGTGTCGATACTATCGATGACCTGCGATATGCTTTCCTTTTGAGTTTGGGTTGAATATGTCGCTTTCAACCGATGAGCAAGCGCTTTCCCAACAAGTGCATGACGCTTGTCTTTCTTGACTTTATCGAGGAGCTCAGCTCGCATTTCCTCAAAACTGGCCACAGGGTGCTTATCCAGTAATTTGATGATGTGCCATCCAAATCTAGACTGCACGGGCTTGCTGATCTCTCCAACTTCTTCTAAAGCGAAAGCAGCTTCCTCGAATTTGGGAGCTCTTAATCCGCCTTCCGCGAAGCGGGGTAATTTTCCGCCATTGATTGCTGTTCCCTTATCGTTAGAAAACCTCCTTGCAAGCGCTTCAAAGTTGCTGCCGTTTTGCAGCTGATCGTAGATTTCAAAAATGCGCTTTTTAGTTTCCGCGGCAACGGAATCGTTTTTGAGTTCTGTTAGGAGCATGATGTGCGCCACGGTTCGTTCGCCCTTTGAGGTGCGCTTATCCAATATTTTGACCAGGTGATATCCGAAACGCGTTCGAATCGGTTCAGATATACTTCCAACGGGCGTTGAAAAGGCTGCTTTCTCGAAGGCATATACCATTCTGAAGGCCGAGAAGTATCCTAAATCTCCTCCGTTTTGGGGTGCGCTAGGGTCTTGTGAATACTGCTTGGCTAAATTGGCGAACTCCTCGCCGGCCAACGCCCTTGCCCGTAATTCTTGCGCTAATTGGTATTGCGCTAGCGTGTCTGCTGGTGAAGCGTTAGGGTTCACGGTAAGCAAGATATGAGCAGCACGAACCTGAGATTTCGAATGTTCATAGGCTTCTCGTACCAGTCTTCTGGTAGCAGCTGTATCCACTAAATATCCTTCTGAAAGTTGGGCGCGATACTTTTTGTATTCATTGAGAAAGGTGGGCTGCTGATCGAGTCCCATGCGTTGGGCCTCCTCCACTTTCAACTTGTAATCGATGAATAGTTCAAGGTACTGCTCAAGATCTTTCTGGCGTTCATCTTGAATCAAGTCGAGGTTCTTCTGATATACCTTTAAGAACTCTTTTGCATAGGTAGGCTGATTATCAATTGTGAACAGAGGCTTTTGTGATCGCTGCGCCTGAGAACTTGCACTAAACAGTAGCGCAAAGCACACAAGTAAGCTACAAAAAATGGAAACTTTTGAAAATTTCATGGGTTATGGCATGATTTTGGGTGCAAAAATAAAAAAATCACTTTGGTAAGAGATGATATGTTACAACGCCCAACGTATACATACTATTATACTGAGTTAACAACATATTTATTGTTTGAACACTTGTAATTGCGTATTTTTATGAAAACCCCAAATTTATGCTGAAACATTACCTCATCTCTTTTTTATTCCTGTGTTTGCTAGGGATCCCGCTTCAACAAGCTGAAGCGACCACGCCTTATGCAATCACCGCAAGTCTACAAAAAGAAAAAGCGTATTACCACAACGGTCAATTAATTATTGATGGCATGTCTGATATTAAGTCCATTGAAGTTTATGACATCCTCGGAAAGCGCGTATTTCAAACCAAAGTAGTAGATAAGACAGCTAAGCAGGTAATCAACGTATCGCTGCGATCTAAGAATATGTACATTGTGCGCGTTCAAACAACTGCGACACGTAAGTCATTCAAAATTGTGGCTATGTAGTTGAACACTTTGCTAGAAAGAAGACAAATACGAAGCCCTACGGGGCTTTTTTTATTTTTTTGTAATTTGGGTAGCACAACCAACTTTAAGCATATGAAAAAATTCTACTTCTTTTTCTGTCTTTTTGGTGCCGCTTTATTCGGCTTCTCACAAACCACCTACAATGGAAACGGCAATGCAGGCTTTGGCGGTCCGATTGGTCAAAGCACAATGCAGATCAATGATGATGGTACGACCATTACCTTTAGCATTACCAAAGGCGCAGGCGATTGGAATGATGCCTTGGTGCTC
>CAWUKP010000163.1:0-6109 GCA_963922975.1 uncultured Spongiivirga sp.
TGATCGAGCTCTTCTGAAAATTGTAGATTCCATTGTTTCTGAAAATACGGGTAAGCCGTTCTCGTTCATTATTAAAGTCTTCAAAGTTAAATTGCTTTCCTTCTTGAATTAGTGATTTCTCTCGATGCAATTCGAATAAAGAATCTAGTGGTTTTGAGGCGATACGCGTACTTACAGAATCAACGAAAAAAGGTGTTCCTGTAGTGATGTCATATCGAATAGAAGCTCGTTTTTCTTTTTTCTCATCTGGAATGACCGTGGCGCTCGTCTTTACATTAAAAAAACCTTTAGTCTCGTAAAAGTTCTCCATCAATTGAAGAGATTTGTTGGTCTTCCTCTGATCTATAATTACAGGGGCTTCGCCAGTTTCTTTCAGGAAATTACTGATACCTTTTACGAAAAAGGACTCGCCCAGCCGGCGTGTTTGTTTTTTCGATAGGAATTTATTCAACCGCTCCTCTCGTTTGGGTTTGCGCTGTAACCAGGCTTGATAACTAGAATCGGGATCTTGTTTCGCCATGTTATACAGGTGAAGTCGCAACGGAACACCTAACAATCGCGCATTTTTTTTCTGAATGATGGTTGCCTGAATGTCTTCACCCTCTTTGCGTTTGCCGTTTTCGTAGACTTCTACCTCTGTCAAGAGCAATTCGTCTTCTGCTACCTTTTTGACCGCATTACAGCCAGTGAGCCATACAAGAACTAGAAATAGTAATATTTTTGTGAGGGTCGCTCTCAAGCAGCGGTTTGTTTATAGATTCAAAAATACATTATTTGCATGGTTAGCAAAAGCCAGATCAAACTCGTCAGAAGTCTTCATCAAAAAAAGTACCGAAAACAAGAAGGACTTTTTATTGCCGAGGGTGTCAAAGTGATTTCAGAGCTTTTAGAAAGCAAGTTGCTGCTTCATCAGCTATTTACTACGGATGCCACTTCTTTTTCTAGCGTTCCAAGCCCACAGCTGACCCTTGTTTCAGAGAAAGAGCTCAAACAACTCAGTGTATTGAAAACGCCTAATACGGCTGTTGCGGTATTTAAGGTGCCAAAAAAAGTGGAAATAAAGCAAGAAGGACTCATTTTGGCTCTTGATGAAGTGCAAGATCCAGGTAATTTAGGTACCATCATTAGGCTGTGCGATTGGTTTGGCGTCACACAACTCGTGTGCTCGTTAGGCACTGTAGATCATCTCAACCCTAAAGTAGTGCAAGCTACCATGGGTTCGTTGGCCCGCGTGGATGTACACTATGAATCGCTAACCAATTTTCTTGAATCCACCGAATTACCAGTTTTTGGCGGGTTCATGCTTGGAGAAAATATTTATGAACAGGATTTGCCCAAGGCAGGCGTGCTGATTATGGGGAACGAAGGAAATGGAATTTCTGAGGAAGTTACTCGTTTTGTTCAAAAAAAGTTGACCATCCCCCAATTTGGAGAAGGTAACACTGAGAGTCTAAACGTAGCCACGGCAACGGCTATTTTGCTCAGCGAGTTTAGGCGTTCCTATTGAAAAGTGAAATTGACAAAAACTCCTCGAGTACTCATTTGCGAAATATTGCCTGTCCACGGACTGTTAGGGTCGTTATCAGGCACCAGTTCGTCGCTAATGGCAAAAACACCACGCACTGAAGGTGTGAATTTGAAATAAGGGGTATAGAAGTCAACACCAATGCCAAACTCATAATAATACGTACTCTTTGTCATCCTGAAAGTACCACTAGAGTTATCATCAATGTTTTCTTCGTTGCTCGAAAGGTTTCTAGATAAGGACACCCCGCCAAAAATATTGGGTCGAATGTTGTTATAACGTTTCGCATTGAATTTCAAAAGCAACGGAACGTGAATATAGGTAGATTTAACCTCACGAATTCGGTCGCTTTCTGAGGTGAAGGCAGGATTGTTCGGAAAACCCAGCTCGCGATTAGTGAAGTAAATACCAGGTTCAATACGTAGGTCTATGTATTCGTTGAGGCGCATGTTTCCTATGAGTCCGACATTGAAACCTGTGGTTTTGGCTACTTGCACATCACCTTCATTATCGCGGTACTCAAATTTGAAATCATACTGGTTGATGCCCAAATAATATCCCCAGGTAAAACGCTGCTTGTCAAAATTCTCCATATTGATAATGGGGTCTTGACCACGTCTTCTTTTGAATATCTGCGCATCGGCAGGAATGCTCATCAGAATCAACAAGCTAAAAAGGGCAATATTTCTCATACTATTTGGATGCAATATAAATGGTGGCAACGCCAAAGGTTTGCGGCCGATATTCCGTACCTATAAACCCAATTTTCTGCAAAATATTGTTGAAACGTTCCCCATAGGGAAAAGCAGCGGCAGATTCAGAGAGATAGCCGTAGGCCTGTTTGTCTTTAGAAAAGATCTTACCGATTACGGGTAGGATGAGCTTACTGTAGACAGTGTATCCAAAACGATATACGGAATTAGTAGGCACTGAGGTTTCTAGAATGACCAAACGCCCCCCTGGTTTTAAGACCCTTAGTATCTCAGAAAGTCCTTTTTCGAGGTTCTCAAAGTTTCGCACCCCAAAAGCTACGGTGATGGCATCAAATGTATTCTCCTCATACGTCAAGGCTTCGCTGTCGCCTACCACCATTTCTATGGTTTCGTTCAATGCACGCTGGTCAATTTTTTTGCGGCCCACATCCAGCATGCCTTTCGAAATGTCAAGGCCTACAATGCGTTTGGCGCCTGTTTTAGCCATAGCAATGGCCAAGTCGCCAGTGCCTGTCGCAATGTCTAAAATGGTCTCTGGCTGAACTTCACCCACCCATTTCACAACCTTTCTGCGCCATTTTTGATCAATTCCGAAAGAAATCACCCGGTTCAAGCCGTCGTATTCCCCAGAAATGGTATCAAACATTTCGGTTACTTGTTCTTTCTTGCCTTTATCGGATTGCTTGTAGGGCGTAACGTTCTTTTTCAATTGCAAAAAATTTCGGCAAAGATAGCCAAGACTTATGGAAGAGGGAAGTATCCCAGTGCTTTTCTAGACACCTAAAATCAAGCCTATTGCTCAAAGAAAAGCTCAATTTAGCGTATATTTGTCGCGGATTTACATTTGGTATTTAACAAATGACACTCACATCAATACTGCTCGTTCTATCAGAACGTTTTTTTGAGGGTTTGCAACTCCTAATTTCCAACTAGATGAAGATTTTGATAGCTGGCGCTGGCGAAGTTGGTTTTCACCTTGCCAAATTATTGTCGTTTGAGTCGCAAGACATCACGCTAATCGATACCGATAAAGATAGCTTGAGTTATGCAGATTCCCACTTAGATATTCGGGTGTTGCGCGGTGATGCCACCTCTATTTCTGTATTGCGAGAGGCGAAAGTGGATACTTCTGATTTGATCATCGCCGTGACTTCCTCAGAAACGACTAATATTGCCATCTGCGCCATTGCGAAGCAGCTGGGCTCCAATCGAACCATCGCAAGAATTTCCAATACCGAATTTGTGGATTATCAGAAGGAAATTGGGTTCAACAATATTGGTATTGACGAATTAATTTCACCGGAAGAATTGGCGGCTTCCGAAATTCAGTTTCTCCTAGATCAATCTGCCTTTCTAGATAGCTATGAGTTCGAAGAAGGAGCGTTGACCATGGTCGGTATCACCTTGCCACAGCGTGCGCCTTTTGTGGGTAAGACAGTGCGAGAAGCGGCCAAAGTATTCCCTGAGATCCATTTCATGCCGATCGTGGTGCGTAGAGCGGCCACTCAGTACACTTTGATTCCGCGAGGTGATACAGAATTTAGAGCAGATGATTTGGTCTATTTTATCATTTCTGAAGGAGGAGTTGAAGAGCTGTACAAGCTGATTGGGAAGGAACGCGAAGATATTAGAAACGTGATGATCCTAGGGGGAAGCCGTATTGGTTTCAAGGCTGCACGCGACCTTTGTTGCAATAAATTTAGGGTGAAGCTCATCGAACGCGATCGCAACAAGGCTTTTGATATTGCGGACGACCTTCCGGATGCGTTGGTAATTAATGGCGACGGACGAAATGTGGAGCTCTTGGACGAAGAGGACATTGAGGAAATGGATGCGTTTATTGCCGTTACCGGCGATTCGGAAACCAACATTATGTCTTGTCTTGTGGCCAAGTCGAAAGCTGTCAAGAAAACGATCGCTCTGGTGGAGAATATGGATTATTTCCACCTATCGCATTCCATCGGAATAGACACCTTGATCAACAAAAAACTGTTGGCGGCTAACAATATTTTCAGACATATACGCCGTGGTGATGTCGTAGACATGGCCAAGTTGAACAACGTAAATGCTGAGATTTTAGAATTTATCGTAAAGCCAGAATCGAAAGTGACTGGTAAAAAAATTCGAGATCTAGAATTCCCTAGGTCTGCCATTATTGGAGGTGTTATACGAGATGAAAAGGGCTTGATTGCCCTCGGTGATTTCGAAATCAAAGCTGGAGACCGTGTAGTCGTCTGCTGCTTGCCGCGCTCTATTTCACGGGTTGAAAAACTCTTCGCCTAAGCATGAAGAAGCTCAATTATCGCATCATTTTCCACTTCATGGGCCTTTTGCTGCTGTGCAATGGCGTGTTCATGCTGCTTTCTTCATTGGTAAGTGCAATTTATCAAGATGGTCACACTAGTCAGATTGCACTTGCGGGCTTCGTAACCGTACTTTTTGGTGGAATTTTGATGTTCATTACCAAAGAGCACAAGAAAGAAATCAAGAAAGGAGAGGGGTATATTATTGTAGCTTTTGGGTGGATTTTTATGTCGCTCTCAGGAATGTTGCCCTATCTGTTTACAGAAGTCGTTCCTTCCATGACGGATGCCTTTTTCGAAACCATGTCTGGGTACACAACCACAGGGGCAACGATTCTTACAGATATTGAGTCTGTGCCCAAAGGAATTTTGTTTTGGCGAAGCATGACGCACTGGATTGGTGGGATGGGAATCATCGTTTTAGCCATTGCGATTCTACCCCTTTTGGGTATTGGTGGAATGCAATTGTTTACCGCCGAAGCTCCTGGTCCTAGCACCGATAAGTTGCACCCGCGCATTACCGATACGGCTAAAAGACTTTGGTTGATCTATTTTGGCTATACCATTGCCGAGACCATCCTGTTGAAATTGGCAGGGATGAGCTTTTTCGATGCCATCAATCATGCGATGTGTACGTTGTCTACGGGCGGATTTTCAACCAAAAATGACAGTGTTGCCCACTGGAACGGACAACCGATTATTCAGTACATCATCATTATTTTTATGTTCTTGGCGGGTACCAACTTTGTCTTGAGTTATTTCGCTTTTAAAGGTAGGATTGCCAAGGTATTGCAGGATGAGGAATTCAAATTCTACGGAATAGCGGTATTGCTATTTTCGTTGGTCGCAGCAGGCATTATTTACTTCCAAGCGGATGTTTCACAATCTACAATTGCGCATCCGATGGTTTGGGGTGAAGCAGAAAGCGCCTTTCGTCATGCGCTATTTCAAGTGATCGCCGTAGTCACTACTACTGGTTTTGTGACAGCAGATTTTACGATGTGGACCCCCTTTTTGACGGTTATGTTCTTCGGTTTGTTCTTTATGGGCGGATCAGCAGGTTCTACTTCGGGTGGGGTGAAAGTAGTGCGGCATTTGATCATGATTCGAAATGGTTTGCTGGAGTTTAAGCGAACCCTGCATCCGAATGCGATCATTCCTTCGCGTTACAACAATCGTACTGTCGAGGAGCACATCGTTTACAACATTTTGGGCTTCTTCATTCTTTACATGCTTTCTTTCATCATAGGAGCTTTGGTGCTTAGTGCACTGGGTCTTGATTTTATTTCAGCGGTTGGTGGGGCAGCCTCTTCCTTGGGTAATGTCGGGCCCGCGCTGGGAAGTCTGAGTCCAGTGGATAACTTTAGTGAGTTGCCAAAACTGGGTAAGTGGTGGTGTAGTTTCTTAATGCTACTTGGGCGCTTGGAACTGTTCACCGTTTTGATCTTGCTAACACCTTTCTTCTGGCGAAATCGTTAGAATCTCCAACTCTAGACAAGTAGTATTTCTCCAAGAAGCATGGCAACATGGGCAAAAATATGACCTAGTATGGCGCTCTCCAGTCCTTT
>CAWUKP010000164.1:0-6095 GCA_963922975.1 uncultured Spongiivirga sp.
CCCTCAATATTAAAGGAAATGACTGAGGTCTTCTCACGGGCGGTGCCGTAAATCTTCAGGCCATCAATTTGTAACAATTGCTCCGTGCCGTAGTTCAGCAACTCTTCTTCATAGGCGGCGATATGCTCAAAGCCAATAGCATTCATGTAATCAATAGCCGCCCCAAAAGCAATGCCTCCACAAACATTGGGAGTGCCAGCTTCGAACTTATGCGGCAAGCCTGCATAGGTGGTTTTCTCAAACGTGACTGTTTCGATCATCTCTCCGCCGCCTTGATATGGGGGCAATTTGGTTAACCACTCTTCTTTGCCATATAACATACCAATTCCTGTAGGACCGCACATTTTATGAGCAGAGGTCACGTAAAAATCCACATCTAAAGCCTGAACATCAGGTTTGAGGTGTGGACAGGCCTGTGCACCATCAATTAGCACGGCAGCACCCACATTATGAGCCTTTTCAATAATCTCTTCAATTGGATTGACTGTACCCAATGCATTTGAAATATGATTACAAAAGACCAGCTTTGTTTTAGATGACAGCAGCTGATCATAAACGTCCAACTGCAGTTCACCTTCTTGATTCATGGGAATCACCTTCAATACAGCCCCTGTCTTTTCGCAAAGCATTTGCCAGGGCACGATATTCGAATGATGTTCCAAGGCAGAGACAATTACTTCATCGCCTTCCTTTAGCAACGACCCAAATCCGTGTGCTACCATGTTGATGCCATGCGTTGTCCCCGAAGTAAAAATAATCTCGTAGGGTTTCGCAGCATTGAAGTGTTCCTGAATCTTGCTGCGTGCTTGTTCATAGGCATCTGTGGCCTCCTGACTTAAGGTATGCACGCCTCGATGGATATTCGCGTTGTAACGCGTATAATAATCCACAATCACATCAATTACTTGCTTCGGTGTTTGTGAAGTAGCAGCGTTATCGAAATATACCAATGGTTTTCCGTTGACCTTCCTTTGAAGTATTGGAAAGTCTTCGCGGATCTTTTGAACATCAATCGTCATTGTCTGCATAGGTGCAAAGGTACTACGAATTTGTTAGGTAGTTTATGTACCTTTAAAAGCCTTTAACAATTAAATTCTTTCCTGTGAAGCGTACCAAAAAAATCATCGGAATCTCAGTACTAACCTTAATAGTTGCATTGGGCATAGTGGTCATCGCCAATTATCAGAAGCTGACCATCCTCTCGGGTTATTCTGCCAAGAATATGGCGTCTTCAGTTTTTATCGCCCAACGTACTCCTGCCTTTACTGATGCGAACGACAATAACTTTGCCCCTGTCAATCTTGCGGAGGATACTGTTGATATGGAAGCTCAATCCGCCTCTGCTTCCGTTTACGGTTTGAACAAACGCACCGCGGTATATCGCGATGGTTTGGGAGCGGTTTTAATTACAGATGATTTTGATGTGAACGCTCCATACTTGAAGCCGAATCGAAACAAGAAACGCGTGGGTATGCCCTATCCTTATGGGTATTTGCCGCCTAAGGATTCGGTATTTACTGAGGTGAATTATGAAAGACTTTCCCAAGCCATTGATAGCGCCTTTTTCAACAACGAAATCCAAAAGTCACGAGCGGTATTAGTTATTTATAAAGACCACCTGATTGCCGAAAAATACGCAGAAGGGTATGACCAAAACAGTATCTTTTTAGGCTGGTCGATGACCAAAAGCGTGTTGGCTACGGTGTTTGGCATTTTACAATATCAAGGGAAGCTAGACATCAACCAAAAAGCACCCATTGAAGCGTGGCAAAATGATAACCGTCGTGAGATCACTATCAATGATCTTTTACATATGAACAGCGGACTGGCCTGGGAGGAAGATTATGGTGGTATTTCTGATGTTACAAAAATGCTGTTTCAGGCAAAGGATGTCACTCAAATACAAGCGGAGAAAGAAGCCGAAACACCTCCAAACCAACAGTGGAATTACTCGTCGGGAACCACCAATCTGCTTTCAGGAATACTACGCCAGCAATTTGACACCCATCAAGCCTATTTAGATTTTCCGTATCAAGCATTGATTGATCGCATTGGTATGCATACCTATTTGATGGAAGCTGATATGAGCGGTAATTACATTGGATCGAGCTACAGTTGGGGAACAGCACGCGACTGGGCCAAATTCGGGTTGTTGTATTTACACAATGGTAATTGGAATGGAGATCAGTTATTTGACGAAAAGTGGGTGGCATACGTAAGCACTCCCGCGCCAAATGCCGGAGGTCAATACGGTGGTCACTTTTGGTTGAACCAAGGGCCGAACAACTACATGCCGCGTGTACCCAAAGATGCCTTGATGGCAAATGGATACCAAGGACAGCGCGTAACCGTCATTCCTTCGAAAGATTTGGTGATTGTGCGTTTTGGCCTAGCTGAATGGCCAGACTTTGATTTCAACAAGTTTCTGGGCAGCGTGTGCGATGCAATTCCTTAAGTCAGATTACAAATCAAAGCCTAGGCTAATACCTAATTTTTGAGCAATAAGTTTGTTGATGCGCGCCTTGACTTCAGGAATCTTTACGCTTTCCAACACATTGTTGGCAAAAGCATAGGTCAATAAACCTTTTGCTTCTTTCTCTGGAATTCCGCGCGTTTTGAGATAGAATAAAGCATCGTCGTCCAGTTGACCAATGGTACAGCCGTGCGAGCACTTTACATCGTCTGCAAAAATTTCCAGCTGTGGTTTGGTATTAATGGTAGCCTTATCGTCCAACAAAATGTTGTTGTTCTGCTGAAAAGCGTCCGTTTTTTGCGCTTCTTTCTCTACTAAAATCTTTCCGTTGAATACGCCTGTACTTTTATCTGCATAGATGCCTTTGTATTCTTGATGGCTCTCGCAGTTGGGTTGTGCGTGATGAACCAAGGTGTAATGATCTACATGTTGCTTGTCTCCAATCAGAGTGATTCCTTTCAGCGTTGACATGATGCGTTCATCCTTGTGGTAGAAATTCAAATTATTTCTTGTCATATTTCCACCGAAGGAAAAGGTATGTACTGAAACATGACTATCGCGCTTCTGTGAGATGTATGTATTGTCAATAAGCGAAGCTGTCTGTCGATCATTCTGAATCTTGTAGTAATCAATAATCGCTCTTTTATTGGCGAAAATCTCTGTTACCGTATTGGTCAGAATCGGATTCTCCGTCAAGCTTTGATGGCGCTCGATAATTTGTACATGGCTGTTTTCGTCTACCACGACCAAATTCCTAGGTTGAAGGAGTAAAGAAGATTCCTTGCCCGTGGCAAAATGAACAATTTGAATCGGCTTTTCAACTACTTTCCCTTTGCCGATGTGAATGTAGGCCCCCTCTTTAGAAAAGGCAGTGTTCAAGGATGTTAAGCTTTCATCCTTTTGAGCCGTTTTATTGAAATAATTTTCAATAATCAACCGATACTTCGGTTTATTCAATGCTGCCGACATCAAGCAGACATCAATACCATCGTGGGTGGTTCTTGATAAATGTGAGCTGTACACGCCATCGATAAACACAATCTTATAGCAATCGATATCGTGAATAAAGTATTGCTTCACATCACGATACTCGAGCGCCGTCTCCTCTTTTGGAAACACACTATAGTCGTGTTTTAAAACGCTGTTCAGCGAAGTATACTTCCAGGCTTCCTGTTTCTTGGAAGGGAATCCTTTGGTCTCAAAGTTCTTCATGGCGGCCGTGCGTTCATCGTGAACAGCAGAGTCGATGTTCACCCTGTTTTCGAAGGCCATGAAAGACGATATTAATTTTTCCTTCAACTCCATTTAGACAGTGGCTTCTTGTTTAATCCAGTCGTATCCTTTTTCTTCTAGCTCTAAAGCCAATTCTTTAGTACCCGACTTCACAATACGCCCGTTGTGTAGCACATGTACAAAATCGGGGACGATGTATTCTAACAAACGCTGATAGTGCGTGATGACGATTACTGCGTTATCCTTTCCGCGAAGTTTATTCACGCCATTCGCCACAATTCGCAGTGCATCAATATCCAAACCAGAGTCTGTTTCATCGAGAATGGCCAACTTTGGCTCTAACATAGCCATTTGAAAGATTTCATTGCGCTTTTTCTCACCACCAGAAAAACCTTCATTCAAGGAACGTGACAAGAATTTGCGATCGATTTCGAGCAGCTCTGATTTCTCACGAATCTTCTTGAGCATTTCGTTAGCGGGCATATCTTCAAGACCTTTCGCCTTACGGGTTTCATTGATGGCAGTTTTAATGAAGTTAGTGACCGTAACACCAGGGATTTCCACAGGATATTGAAACGACATAAAGATACCCTTGTGCGCACGCTCGTCCGCCTCTAACTCACTGATATCCTCGCCCTCCAATAGCATTTCACCTTCCGTCACCTCATATTCTTCTTTGCCAGCAATCACAGAGGAAAGTGTACTCTTTCCCGAGCCATTTGGACCCATGATGGCATGAACTTCGCCTGCCTTTACCTCTAAGTTAATCCCTCTAAGGATGGACTTTTCGTCTACTCCGGCATGTAAATTCTTTATCGTTAACATTGTATTTTTCGGTTTTAAGTCTTTATCAATTACGCCCCGTTTACATCTAGTGCAAATACTGCGGAGGCTTGGGCATTTTTTTAAAATCTTCTGGCTCGTGCTGCAAGTAGACATTCGCATTCTTTTGCTCTGCGAAATCTTCAAAGGCCTTCATACTGACAATGGTTTGTGAAACATTATGATTAAACAGCGGCACGCGACGATTCACACGATTCTCACTGAAATGATATAAATCGCCTGCTAACAAAACTGGCCCATGATTTTTTAAGTCTAAAAACAACACTTGGTGCCCAGGAGTATGACCTGGCATGAATTTGAAAACCACTGTTCCGTCACCAAATACATCATAATCGCCTTTGATCTTTTTCACCTTGGTTAATCCTTGTACAG
Organism: uncultured Spongiivirga sp.; assembly: GCA_963922975.1. Taxonomy (GTDB): domain Bacteria; phylum Bacteroidota; class Bacteroidia; order Flavobacteriales; family Flavobacteriaceae; genus JANQRC01. Next base: position 4,922 of record CAWUKP010000164.1, read on the forward strand.
CAGCATGTATTTCTGGATAATTTTCTTTAACCGTATCGCTATGCACAAAATCATACTCCGCTTCTTGGACTAACCACGTGGCATCTTTGAAAGCATTGGCATGACCTACATGATCAAAGTGCGTATGCGATAGGGCGATGTAGGTGAAATCTTCTGGCGTCAGACCAATCTTTTTCAGTTGGTTCACTACCGAATCTCTGCGCGAGACGGTAAATGCGCCATCCGATGAGGTGAAAGGTTCAGGGAGGCCCACTAAAGACTCTGGTAAACCAGCATCCCACATAAGATTGCCTTTAGGGTGGCTGATGACATAAAAAGCATCTACAAATTCTTTGGATTGCCCTTTGTATTCATCCCCTTGAGAAAACAATTCTAGTTTGTTCACAAGCACTGTTCCGCCATCAAAGGTATATAGCTTAATCTCTGGTTCCTCAGCGTTCTCTGCAAGTACCTCCGCAGCTACGTCCTCATGCTTCTGCTCTTTGCAGGAAGAAAGCAGTGCCGTTAGGATAAAGACTATGGTGAATATTCTTCTCATCGATTCGTTTGATCTTTAACCCACTGACCCTTCCAACGAAATTTCCAGCAGCTTTTGAGCCTCCACTGCAAATTCCATGGGGAGTTTGTTCAACACTTCTTTACTAAAACCATTCACGATGAGCGCAATGGCTTTCTCTGTATCAATACCGCGTTGATTGCAATAGAAAATTTGATCTTCCCCAATTTTGCTGGTAGTGGCTTCGTGTTCTATTTGAGCGCTTTTATTGTTGACTTCGATATACGGGAAAGTATGCGCTCCACATTTATTACCCATCAATAAAGAATCACATTGCGAAAAGTTTCTGGCATTTTCAGCTCTTGAACTGATCTGCACCAGTCCGCGGTAACTGTTTTGAGACAAGCCTGCAGAAATTCCTTTGGAAATGATGGTACTCTTGGTGTTCTTTCCTAAGTGAATCATTTTCGTGCCCGTATCGGCTTGTTGGTGATTATTGGTCACCGCAATCGAATAGAATTCACCCACAGAATTATCGCCTTTTAAGACACAGGAAGGATACTTCCAAGTGATGGCAGATCCTGTTTCTACTTGTGTCCAGGAAATTTTAGCATTCTTTTCGCAAAGGCCACGCTTCGTTACAAAATTGTACACTCCGCCTTTTCCTTCTTTATCACC
>CAWUKP010000165.1:0-6089 GCA_963922975.1 uncultured Spongiivirga sp.
TCTTCAGCACGTCAAAAGAGATAGGGCCTTGTTGTTGACCGTTAGTGGCATAGAAATATTGCACAGGAGCGGGCATTGGCGGTGGGACTGCCGCTGTTGGCTGCGGTTGTACCGTTTGCTGCATGGCTGGATTCATCATATTGCCCATTTGTTGCGCCAAGACGAAGCCCATGCCCATGCCCATACCAGCGCCTGCGGTTCCGCCTTCATTTTTGGCAGCGGCTTCCATGGCCTTGGCTGCTTTGAATTGTGCCAATTTGCTCATATCCAGCTTGTCAAGACGACTGTATTCAAAGATCTCTTTCTTAAGCTCTTCAGGCATCGAGACATTTTCAATGTAGAATTTCTCCAGCTCGATACCTACACGACCAAATTCAGGTTGCATTACATCTTGGCAGGTCTCTGATAGTTCAGAAGTATTTGCGGCATATAATTCAATAGGAATATTGGCTTCACCAACGGTATCTGTAAAGCGTGTTGCGATCAAACTCTTCAAGTGTTCATTGACTTCATAATTGGTGAAATTGCTATCAGTTCCTACTACATCCACCACAAACTTCCCAGGGTCTGAGATTCGGAAGCTATACGTTCCAAAGGCGCGAATTTCAGTAAGTCCGAAACGCTCATCGCTTAAAGTGATGGGATTTTTCGTGCCCCATTTTTCATCAGTGAAGAGGCGCGTATTCACGAAATACACTTCTGCCTTGAAAGGACTGTTGAAGCCATATTTCCACCCTTTTAGCGTTGCCAAAATTGGGAGATTTTTGGTATTCAATGTATAGGTGCCTGGGCTGAATACATCGGCCAATTGTCCTTCGTTTACAAATACAGCAGTCTGCCCTTCACGAACAATAAGCTTAGCGCCATTTTTGATCTCGTTCTGATAACGTTCAAAACGATGAACGATGGTATCATTGGTATCGTCGAGCCACTCAACAATGTCAATAAATTCGTGACTCAGCTTTTTCTTTATTTCATCAAAAAGTCCCATGGATGTACTATTTACAGATTAGGTATTCAAGTTAAAAAATAAGACACAGAATTTGAGAAAGCGTTACATCAAAATTTTAGAAGATTTCGATTAACTGTATCGAATCTTCCGAATAATGCGAATGGATTCTTTTAAGGAAGCATAGACTTCTTCGTTGTATTTCTTCAAAAAGGGTTTGGACTCGGTGAGTTTGTCTTTGGCCTCTTCAAAACCGTTTAAAAAGCAAAGCAAATAAGTTGCCGGAAGATTTTTCATGTCTTCTTGCTCTCTGGGGTTCAAGGGAAACTGTTTCATCAGTTTGTCCATCAAGGCATTGTTTGCATTGTAAATATGATGGAGTACTTTCCGATCAAACTGCGGCGGTTCGAAGACCAGATCACTTTCAATCTCGTAAGCTCCGTTGTTTCTGAAGTGAATGGTTACTTCCTCTAAAGGATAGTATTGGTAGTTGTTTTGAAGGCCTAGCGCCACGTATTCTGTAATTAAAAATGCATCATTGGTGAATGATATTTTAACCTCATCTAAGGCCGAGTAAAACAGCTGAACTTGTTCATTAATCAACTCGATGTCAACTCGGGAGTAGAATTTTTTCTCTATCAACTTTTTTGGGATTCCCGCCCAGCAAACCACAAAAGTTTCCTTGAATACCTTGTAGTGCGTTTCCATGTTTTGATGCCGGTTGTTCATGAATTCCATGACACCATCTAAGGTAAGCTCAATGTTGTTCTGCGCATGCTTTTCGATTTCACTGACGATCTCACTGTTCACGTCTTTGATCTCCAAATCGAAGACCTTTGGCATGCTCATGCTTCCATCTCTGAAAAAGACAGAACCTCCGTAATACTTCCAAATATTTTTTCGCAAGGCACAAATCTGACCATTGCTTCGAATGGTAACCAGGCCTACTACTTTTCCGTGCGGCAGACCAGAAAACGGGATGTTTTCATATTGAACAATGGGCGGATTGTCTAAATAGGCATTAATCAGGTTTTGAATTTTGCTGTCGTCGAAAAAATCAACCCCGATAATCTCATCGTTATCCTCTACTCCGATTACGATGTAAGCGTTATTTTTTGGATTGGAATTGGCCAGGGCACAGATGTGCTTCAGAAATTTGCCCTTTCCTTCCCGAAAACTGATATCAATCTGGCGCTTCTTGTCATAAAAGCTGTTCTCGTCGTTGTGGGCGAGGAGGCTTTTCACAAGAAGACGTTTGTTGATCATGAAATGCGGACTATTTTTTGTTGACGATCGTACTGGTGGCTTGATCAGTGCTTACAACGACGAGGTCGGCAATATTGACATGCTGAGGACGGTTGACCACGAAGGCAATAATTTCGGCAACATCTTCCGCCTTCAAGGGCATAAAACCTTGGTACACCTTTTCTGCGCGCTGTTCATCTCCTTTGAAACGGACTTTGGAAAATTCGGTTTCTACCATTCCTGGGTTCACGGCCCCCACTCGAATATTGTAGGTATTCAGATCGATCCGCATGGCCTGATTGATGGCATCCACGGCAAACTTACTCGCACAGTATACATTTCCTCTCGGATAGACTTCTTTTCCGGCAGTAGAGCCAATATTGATGATATGCCCCGTATTGCGCTCGATCATTTGTGGAAGCACGGCTTTGGTCATGTACAGCAAGCCTTTCACGTTGATGTCTAGCATTGCTTCCCAGTCGTCAACACTTCCGTCTTGTAAGAGATCCAAACCATGGGCATTACCTGCATTATTCACAAGGATATCAATGGTCTGAAACTCTTTGGGAAGTATTTCCACTGCTTCAAAAACAGCTGTCTTGTCTCTAACATCAAAAGAAGCAATGGCGACGTTTACCTGCGTGCTTAACTGCTCTTTTAGTGCTAACAAACGCTCTTTTCTTCGTCCACAGAGCACGAGGTCAATCCCGTGCTTGGCAAATTCGATAGCCGTAGCTTCCCCAATACCCGACGTGGCGCCTGTAATCAGTGCAGTTTTTTTCATAGTGAATGTTTAAGGTACTTTATGACCCATAGCCGCCACCCATAGCGCAAACCAGTCTTCCAGCTCCAATTGAATATCAAGGGCTTTGACACTGTTTTCAATACGATCTGGATTGGTGGTGCCAATTACCGGATGAATCCCTGAAGGATGTTGCAGCGTCCATGCCAGAAGCAATTGATCTGCAGTAGCTTCATATTTTGGAACCAAGGCTATCAGTGTGGTTTGAATACGTTGTGTAGTACTCGTATTTTCTTTAAAAATGCTACCCAGCGGACTCCAGGCCATGGGTGTGATGTTATGCATTTGCATATGATCTAAGCTGCCATCCAACATGGCTTGATGTGCGGTTAAGGAGAATTCTATTTGATTCACTTCAATGGGCACTTGCTGTGCAATAAGATCGGTTTGACTCTGAGTGAAGTTGGAAAGACCAAAATGGCGAATCTTTCCATCGGCTTTCAACTGCGCAATGGCCTCGGAAATTTCCTCTGCGCGCATCAGTGGGCTGGGACGGTGCAGTAGGAGTAAGTCTAAGAAGTCTGTTTGTAAATTTTTTAGTGATTCCTCTACGGACCAGATTATGTACTCTTTTGAATAGTTGTAGTGCTTGATAGCATTGTTCCTATTCTCGGCAACATATTGGATACCGCACTTCGAGATAAGCTGGATACTTTCTCTGTTAATACCGCTGTTGGCAAAGGCCTTTCCAAAGTCAGCTTCTGTGGTGTATCCGCCGTAAATATCCGCATGGTCGAACGTGGTAATCCCATGAGAAATACAGAGATGCATCAAGGATTCCATCTGTGTCGTTTCTAGCGCTTTTCCCCAGCTGCCCCAGGTCATGGTTCCTGCTATAATTCTAGAATAGTTTGGTGTAGTCATGAATTTGATTTTCTCCTTAAAAGTAAGAAACATAAATCTTCCTTAAAACCCTTTATTTACAAGAACTTTTAACCAATTGTTAACAGCATAGGAATAAAGATTTTAACAATTTGCGAGACGTTTGGCAGAATGCTAAATTCGAGACTTCTAAAACCTAAACGCAACTATGGAATTAACAAGTGCAACGGATATCAAAGCCATCAATGAAAAGATAGAGCGAGAGAGTGCTTTTGTCGATCTGCTTACCATGGAAATGAATAAAGTGATTGTAGGGCAGCGACATATGGTTGAACGATTGCTCATTGGCCTTCTTGGGCAAGGACATATTCTTTTGGAAGGCGTTCCTGGATTGGCTAAAACATTGGCTATTAATACACTAAGTAAGGCAGTACACGGGTCGTTCAGTAGAATTCAATTTACGCCAGACCTTTTGCCCGCTGATGTGATCGGTACCCTTATCTACAATATCAAAGAGAACGATTTCTCCATCAAAAAAGGGCCCATTTTTGCCAACTTCGTTTTGGCGGATGAGATCAATAGAGCTCCTGCAAAAGTGCAGTCAGCGTTGCTTGAAGCCATGCAGGAGAAGCAAGTGACTATTGGCGACGAAACTTTTGTGCTTGACAAACCTTTCTTGGTCATGGCCACACAAAACCCTGTAGAGCAAGAAGGAACTTATCCGCTTCCAGAAGCGCAGGTAGACCGTTTTATGTTGAAGACGGTCATTGATTATCCAAAGCTAGACGAGGAGCAACTGATTATTCGTTCGAATCTGAAAGGCGCATTTGAAGAAGTAAACCCCGTGGTTTCCTTGGAACAAATCCTTTCTGCACAGGCAGCAGTTCGAGAAGTCTACATGGACGAAAAGATTGAGCAATACATTCTAGACATCATCTTCGCTACTCGCTATCCAGAAAAATACAATTTGGCAGACTTGAAACCCCTGATTAGCTTCGGGGCGTCTCCGCGTGGAAGTATTAATTTGGCAGGTGCTTCTAAGTGTTACGCCTTCATCAAACGAAGAGGCTATGTGATACCAGAAGACGTAAGAGCGGTGGTTCACGATGTGCTTCGTCACAGAATCGGGATCACCTACGAAGCTGAGGCGGAGAATGTAACTTCCGAGGACATCATCAACAAGATCATTAACGAAGTTGAAGTACCCTAGACAGTTGGCAGTAAGCAGTAAAAAGTTGGCAGTCAAAGTCATCTGAGAACTGAATGCTGAAAATTGAAGACGGAGAACGTATGGATACGAAAGAACTACTAAAAAAGGTCCGAAAAATCGAGATCAAAACGCGTCGTTTGAGCGACCATATCTTTGGTGGTGAATATCATTCTACCTTCAAAGGTAGAGGAATGACCTTTAGTGAAGTCCGTCAGTATCAATACGGAGATGATGTTCGAAATATCGATTGGAATGTCACAGCGCGTTATAATGAACCCTTCGTAAAAGTGTTCGAGGAAGAGCGAGAGCTAACGATGATGCTGATGGTAGACGTGAGTGGTTCAGAGCTGTTCGGGACCGTCAAGCAATTCAAAAAAGAGGTCATTACCGAAATCTCCGCAACCCTTGCTTTTTCCGCATTGCAAAATAACGATAAAGTAGGACTCATACTGTTCTCGGATGAAATTGAATTGTACATTCCACCTAAGAAAGGGAAGTTTCATATCCTGAGAATCATTCGTGAACTGATCGAGTTTCAACCAAAAAGCAACAAGACCGATATTTCCGAAGCCCTACGCTTTTTATCAGGCGTGATGAAGAAAAAGGCGATTGTTTTTGTGCTATCAGATTTTATGGCGGACGATTACAAACAGACGCTGAAAATCGTGGGAAAGAAACACGATATCACAGGGATTCGTATGTACGATCGTCGTGAAGAAAGCATTCCTAATTTGGGCATGGTGCAAATGCGCGATGAAGAAACTGGCGAATCCCTATTGGTGAATACAGCCTCCAAAAAAGTACGCACCAATTACGCCAAATTCTATCGAGAAAAGCAGGATTATTTTCAGGACGCATTCACGAAAAGTGGTGCGGGCGTGTTGAGTTGTCGAGTTGATGAGAGCTACGTAAAGAAATTGTTGGGGTACTTTAAACGAAGAGGATGATGGAGTTGAGAATGGGTAACAGAAATACGGAGCGCAGGCCTAGAAGGTCATTTCGAGGGCATGTGAGAAATCTCACTACAATCATTTCAATGCTCTTCTTTGGAATGGTTGCTC
>CAWUKP010000166.1:0-6048 GCA_963922975.1 uncultured Spongiivirga sp.
GATCTTAGGATTGAGATAGATTAATTGGTATCATGATATACGTTCCTGTGAGGTCGTTGAACCACACATTGTATTCGTCTTGAACAGGAACTGGAATGGCCTCACTGCCTTCGGTAGCTTGTCCGGAGAACTCTGTGGTGGCACCCCAAGTGGCTCCAGTGTTGGTTACAAACTGAAGTTCACCTTGAGAGAGTGTTACATTCGATGCTGACCAAATGTGTGGATCAAAGGAAGATTGCATCATAGTCACATCGCCAGCGGTGGCCGATCCTTGTAAATTGATACTGGTTAGTTCAGGAGCTCCTGAAGTATCATAAGTTTCAAAGGTGAAGGTATTCGCGCCAAAATCAACGATGAAGGTATAATAGCCTTCTGGCACTCCATCGCCTCCAGCGTATGGGAAACGTTCAGGATCATCCGTATCACCAGGATTTACATTTACTGCTCCGCTAGCTGAGCCATCAGGATTTCTGGTGGCTTCATTGCTTCCCCATTGTGGTTGCCATTGTCCTAAGGTGTTTAGCAATTTGAAGTGCCCTCCACCTGCAAATCTACCAGTGTAGGTGAATACATTGGCATTCGATGCATCTCTAAAGATGGCAGGATTGCTATTATTGTTATCCCAATTAGGAGCAGTTGCATCTCCCACCAAGAAGTAATCTTCAAACGGATAATTGAAATAAGGATACACCTCAAATTCAATGGTGTTGGAAGTTTCTGGCAGTGCGTTTTGCTCACCTACCGACGCCACGATTCTTGCATACACGGTATTCCACTCAAAAGGAGGAAGGCCGATAGCACCTGCACCTGCATTCACTCCGCTCATGGAAAGTGTTAAGGAAGTTTCTGCAATGGCAATACCCGCAATAGCCGGAGTAGCAAAATCTGGTGTGCTCGCAAATTCTAAGGTATACTTAATCTCTGTGGGTTCCCCGTAATCTGCCGCTTCCCAAGAGAAGGTGGCTGCTGGATTCCCAACATTGTTTCCATCCAGTTCAATACGTGTGATGTCTAGATCTGCCAGTACTGGATTTAAAGGGTCTGCCGATAACTGAATCATTTCGTTATCGTCATCTTCACAGGCCACAAAACCTACCGCTAACAGACCAGCCAGCAGGAAAGGGACTTTCTTTTTCAATAGACGTATCATTATATTTTTCATTTTGTTAATAGCCAGGATTCTGTGTTAGATTCTGATTTTGACTTAAACTTCGGGCTGGTATCGGAAAGACATCGAATGTATTCGGAATTGAAGTTCCCGTGGGCGAATTCCCTTTCCATTCCCAGTTGTAAGCACCTCCAGTAAACCTTCCAAAGCGGATAAGGTCTTGACGTCTGTGGCCTTCCCAGAACAGTTCTCGTACGCGTTCGTCTAAGATAAAATCGAGATCAAGTTCACTTTCATTAATAACGGGTGCATTGGCGCGATTGCGAAGATCGTTTACGCGGGCCACTGCCTCACTGGTTGATCCGCCGCCGCCACGAAGCACTGCTTCTGCGTACATTAAATATACGTCACCCAAACGAAATAGCGGATAATCTGTATCTACAAATACTTGGTCGCTACCTTGGGCACCGCCCGAGGTTACATTGGTGAATTTGGTGTGAACATAGCCAAACTCGCGAATGGCGATATCTGGATTATTGATGGTTCTGCCATCAGTTTTTAGTGTATTTCTATCGCCTGCAGCGGCCAACTCTAGCAATTCAGAGGTTTGCTGTCTCAAACGAAGGGCACCTCCAAATGTACCGGAAACACCGAGTTCATCTGAGTTTTGCTCAATAGATCCCCACTCGCCATTTACGATAACAGTGGTTCCGCCAAAACTCTGCGAACTCACACCATCTGAGATCAAGGGAAAGATAATCTCTCCACTACGATCATTATCAGCTGTGAAATTGTGCGCATACACAGGATTCAACGAATAGGACGCAATAAGTTCATTACAGTAGGTCAGACAATCAGCATAGCGATTTTGTCCTACATACACTTCTGCGTTTAGATACAACTTGGCTAACAGCATTTGAGCGGCACCTGCATCGGCACGACCGTAATCTGCAGTTCCGGCAGCAGGAAGTTTTTGAATAAGGTCTAGCGCTTCAGCTTCGACGTAGTCGAATAACTCCTGACGTTCTGCTTGCGCAGGTTTGTACGAAGTATCGCCCAAGGGAGCGTCATCGGTCACGAAAGGCGCTTTGCCGTATAAGTCGAGATAATAGTAATAGGTAAGTGCTCTCAGAAAACGCGCTTCTTCTGCCATTTGCTGAATGTTGGCGTTGCTATTTCCGCTGGATACCTGAATAAAGTTGGTACTTAGCGCTAATGTAAGTGCCATTCGGCCAAACATTCCTGAAACAAATTCATTGGTGTCATTCCAGGTATTGCGTTGAATGTCTGCCACCCCTGGGTCATTTTCATAGGACCAGATCGCAGCATCTGCGCTCAACTCTTGAAGATACCAAAGTGTTCTGGTGAATACACTGGAACCTGCGTCCAAACCGGCAATATTACTTCCGAAGGCGCTGCCCGGACTGGGGACGGTGAAATTGGCGTACACACCTCCTAACAATTGCAAGTAGTCGGCTTCCGTTTCCAGTACCTGTTCTCCAACAGCAACGTCATCATCCTCAGGAAGCGTATTTAGGTCGTCGGTACATGCAATAGCCAAGGCCAGTAAGCCAAACATTGCATATTTGATCGTAGATATTTTAAAGTGTCGTAACATAATGCAATAGATTATAAACTAAAGTTAGCACCGAACAAGAAGGTTCTTGCTCTTGGGTAAATCGTGTTGTCGATTCCATTGAAGATTTCAGGATCTAAACCACTGTAATCAGTGATCAAGAAGGCGTTTTGCACACCCGCTGTAACCCGAAGTCTCGAGGAATTCAATCGGAATACATTGTCAAAAGTGTATCCCAGAGTGATGTTGTCCATTCTTAAGAAGGATCCATCTTCAACATACAAATCTGAATTGATGATGAAGGCGTCTTGAGAAGAAAAATTCGTTCTCGTTACCGCCGTTGGAATGTTGCTTGGGAAACCATTTCCGTCTAACAAGTTGAAATACGCATTGGCCGAATTCACATTGTTGTACACTTCATTCCCCAAACTAGCTCTCATTTGAAACGAGAAGTCCCACTTCTTCCAGGTGAAATCCGAACGGAAGCCCATAGTGATATCCGCATCTGGATTCCCGCGAATGTAGCGGTCTAAGGTATTGATGATGCCATCTCCGTTGAGGTCTCTGAACGCTCCTTCAATAGGTGCGCCGTTGGTATCGTACAACTGCTGATAGACAAAGAAGGAGTTCGGTGTTTCGCCTTCACGGAATACTTGTACGGTTCCTCCAGTACCTCCAGATCTTCCACCCACGTCGATATCGTTACCATCCACCAGCTCATCGATCTCACGATCCAACATGGTACTGTTGAAACTAATATCCCAGGTAAAGTCTTCCTTTTGAACTACGGCAGCGTTGAGAGTAAACTCAAGCCCTTTTGTGCTGAATTGTCCGAGATTCTGGAAAATCTGATTGCTAAAATTCGCTCCATCAGCCACAGGACCTGCAAACAGAAGGTCGTCTGAAATCTTTAAGAAGGCATCGATGGAGGCCGAAAGACGTTGGTCAAAGAAGCCCATGTCTACACCTACGTTGTATTCGGTAGTTTCCTCCCATTTCAAACTTCTGTTGAACGCGTCTGGAGTCAACGTAATGATAGGTGTTCCAGCGAATAAGTATTGAGTATTGATACCCGAAGAGGTAAAGGTGTTCTGGAATGGATTGTTTAATCCAGTACCTAAATCTTGCTGTCCGGTGATACCCCAACTCAAGCGTAGTTTCAAGTTTGAGATGGTTTTAGAATCTTTTAGGAAGTTCTCGTCGCTTACCTGCCATGCAAACGCTGCAGAAGGGAAATCACCCCATCTAAATTCATCAATAAATCTTGAAGAACCATCACGACGGTAGGTGAATGTGAATAAGTACTTATCCAAAAGGTCAACCTGTGCTCTACCGAAGAAGGAGGTCAAAACAAGGTCAATGGGTCTCGTAGTCTCTTGTTCTCCAAGGGTGAATGCACGTAAGTTGCCAGTGCCAAAGTCTCTCTGCTGAAACTTCTGGTAGTCGTAACCCCCTGTAACTTCGAAATCGATATTTTCGAGGTCTTTGTTGTAAACGAGGTAAGAATAGAACTGCTTGTTCTCTCTAAAACTTTCGAAGAAGCTCAGGTTATTCTGTTCAGGATCTCCAATGCCTGTGTTTGGTAAAAAACCGTTGAAAGAGTCGGGATCCGTTCGGCTTGAACCTGATCCAGTTGATTTATCATATCCCAACTGCACCACTGCACGAACATCCGGAAAGAAGTGAAGCTTGTAGTCAAACTCAAGATTTCCAAACAAACGGCTCACGCCACCCACATTTTTTGTTTGCAAAAGGGTAGCAAGCGGGTTGGAAGGTGCATTGGCGGGCTTATCTCCATCGTCTTTTAAGAATTGGAAGAAACCACCAAAAGGATTGCTCGGATCAAAAACAGGTTGCGTTGGGTCATAACGCAGGGCAGCGCCTACTTGGCCTTGATCAGCAAATCGGTTTTCTTCGCGCGTGAAATTGGCGTTTAGGTTCACCCTCAAATGGTCGTCTAAGAATGTTGGATTCAGCGCCATACCAAAGGTGTAACGATTAAACTTCGACGTTTCTAGGGTACCTGGTTGGTTTCTAAAACCGATCGAAAGCCTTGCTGGTAATTTGCCTTCATACAGGCCACCACGAACCGACAAGTTATTATCGAAGGTCGTAGCATTGCTGAAAATCACGTCTTGCCAATTGGTATTGGCATCTCCGAGTAAAGGCGCTAAGGCGGGCTGACGTTGGTTGATGATTTGTCGGAATTCATCTCCGTTGAAAACATCAATTTCATCCGCAAAAGTATCGAAGGCCACCGAGGAGGAAAATTCAACATTTAAATTCTTTCTACCTTTTTTAGTAGTGATGATGATCACCCCATTCGAAGCTCGACTACCATAAATAGCAGTTGCTGAGGCATTTTTTAGAATCGAAAAGGAATCGATGTCCGCCGGGTTAATAGACGCAAGAATGGAACGCGACCCTCCTGCCGTTTGGTTGGTGATAGGCAAACCATCAATGACAATCAAAGGATCATTCGAGGCCGTTAGGGAAGCACCCCCACGAATTCGAATGGCCGATCCAGATCCTGGCGCTCCGGAAGTGTTTACGGTAACACCCGCAGCACGACCGTTGAGTAAGTTCTCAGGGGTGGCGATGTTACCTTTCGCAAAATCTTCGGAAGTGATGGCCGTAACGGCACCTGTTGCATCTTTTACGGTAGTGGTACCATAACCGATCACCACAACTTCGTCCAATTGTGAATCGGACTCAGTCAAAGCCACGTTGATAGTAGATGAGGAAACGACCACCTCTTGGTCTGTAAAGCCTACATAACTAAAAACGAGCGTATCCCCTTGATTGGCAGTTATCTGATAATTACCATCAAAGTCGGTTGCTACCCCGTTGGCGGTATTCTTAACGATTACATTCACCCCAGGTAAGGGAGTGCCAGTGGTAGCCTCTGTGACCACACCACTAACGGTAATCTGCGCCAATCCAACAAAGGGGATCAAAAACATCAGTGCCCAAAAGCACCGTTTACATGCTCTCATATAATTTGTTTAATTAGGTTAGAATTAAGTTGTTTACGTTGTACTTCTCGTGTTAAAACTATGTAAAATTCGTGTTGCCTAATTATGACTTTTGTCATGCTTCTCAATTACAACGTTTTCGTGTTGATAACTTTTTGAAATAGCAGTGTTCACAAGAATACAGCCTCACTATTGCCTTATTGTTAAAAATAACTTCGAAATTTTACCATATTGAGAATACGGGCATTCAAAGATCAACAGATTACAGTCCAATTTTTCGAATAAAAGCTATCTTTGATAACGCATTGTTTACCTATGAAAAAGAAGATCACCCTCAAACAAATTGCTCGGGAATTGGACGTATCCATTTCCACTGTATCCAAAGCACT
>CAWUKP010000167.1:0-6001 GCA_963922975.1 uncultured Spongiivirga sp.
TCCGCCCATTTCCTCAAACTGCACCTGCAACTCCCCTATGCGATCTGCATTTTCGTCTGAATAATCGGCATAGAGTTCGTCTAATTCCTTCTTGATTTCAAATAAAGGCTTGTTCCCGCGAACCACAGTTTCCAATACTTGATGCTCGTCATGCACATTGTGATCCTGTTCTAGCACCGACATACGTTTGCCGGGCTCCAAATGCACATGGCCTGAAGTGGGATCGATCTTCCCTGAAAGAATTTTCAAAAATGTTGACTTTCCCGCACCATTGGCACCAATTACACCATAGCAGTTGCCTTGCGTGAAATTGACATTTACTTCATCAAAAAGAACCCGTTTGCCAAATTGAACGGAAAGATTGGAAACACTAAGCATCGTCTTAAAATTTAGGCTGCAAAATTAACAATTTCTGGCAAGAATTTAAGACTCCTCCGCTGCTAAAATCGATACTTTTGACACATGCAAAAATGCGAGCATTACTTTTAACAGCCTGTTAACAAATCGTGTTTGAGCGTATCACTAGATTTGTTAAGATGCTAAGGAGGATGATGAACACTAAAAATCAGCTATTGATTAAACCAAATTTCCTATACGTAGCAGTTTTACTTTCGCTTATTTTTGGATGCAAGGAATCACCACAACGCAGTGACTCGTTCACTTATTTTGGTGGACATATTGTAAATCCGAAAGAAGATTATGTGTATCTCCTGGAGAAAGACGTTTTAATCGATTCTGCAAAGCTGGATGAGCATCATAATTTTATGATGAAGTTTGAGTCTATTGAAGAAGGCCTCTACAACTTCAAACATGCTCCTGAATACCAATATGTGTACATCAAACCGCTTGATAGTATTTTGATTCGTATCAATACGCTAGAATTTGACGAGTCATTAGTGTATACAGGCATAGGTGCCGATCTCAACAATTTCCTGATTGAAATGTATCTTTTCCATGAGGATGAGGAACCTTTAATGCGCCGATTATTCAAACTACCGCCGGAAGAGTTTGTAACTGCATTGGACTCGCTGACTTCCATGAAGCGTGAAGAGTTAGGTGATCTTGTTAAAGAGACACGCTTGTCTTCTAATGAATTAAAAATGGCGGAGGCGAGTATCGACTTCCCATATTACCACCATAAGGAAATGTATCCTTACCTGCATCGGAATTATTTAGGTAAAGATCATTTTGATCCTTTGCCTACCAATTTCTACAGCTATCGCAGTGCTATTGACTACAACAATGATCTACTAGCACATTTCAGACCGTATCTCTACTTTCTGCTCACCAATGTCAGCAATCTATCGTATAACAGCGAGGATCTGAAATACGAAAATTCATTAGAGTTCAATCTCAATCGGGTGCGCATGATAGATAGCCTCATTCAACACGAAGAACTGAAAAATGACATGCTGCGCTTTGTGAGCTATGAATTTTTGCTTCGAAATCAGAATATGGCCGAAAACGAAGCTTATTTGAAGGAGTATTTTGCCACTTCCTCAAGCAATAAGCACGATGTAGAGATCGATCAATTGTATCACAACATACGTAACCTGCAACGCGGCAATGCATTTCCAGCCGTAAGCATCTTCACCCAGCAATCGGAGTATGCCAAATTAGAAGAGGTAGAAAATAGCAAGAAAGCCAGAGTTTATTATTTCTGGTCAATGGACCAAAAGAAGCACCAGCGTACCATTCTTAAAAAGGCTTACAAGCTGCAGAAAAAATACCCCAACGTTGAATTTGTGGGTATTAACATCAACGAAAACCACGACCGTTGGCTCTCTGCTTGCGAGAAGATGAATCTACCGATGAAAGGGCAATACCGCTTGGCTTCTTTCAAAGATATGAGCGAAAAGCTGGTAATCTCTAGCCTGAATAAGGTTATCATCGTTGACAAAAACAACAATATCGTAGATGGCTTTGCCAACATTAACGATCTGGAAGATAACAAAGAACTCGCTTCGCTTAAGCCATAAAAAAAACCTGCCGATTGGCAGGTTTTTCTTTTATGCATTTCCTTTTCGGTAGTCTGCCAAGAATTTTTCCAGACCTATATCGGTCAATGGATGTTTCAATAAGCCCACAATAGAAGAAAGCGGTCCGGTCATGACGTCTGCTCCTAAATGTGCACATTCGATCACGTGCATGGTATGACGTACCGACGCTGCTAGAATTTGGGTTTCGAAACCGTAATTGTCATAAATCTCCCGAATATCAGCGATTAGCGCCAGTCCGTCTGTTGAAATGTCATCTAAGCGCCCAATAAATGGCGAAACATAGGTAGCACCGGCTTTCGCAGCCAATAAGGCCTGTCCTGAAGAAAAGACCAACGTACAATTGGTTTTAATCCCTTGATCGCTGAAATATTTGATCGCCTTGACGCCATCCTTAATCATTGGAACTTTTACCACAATCTGTGGATGCAATTCAGCTAAGGCCTCTCCTTCTCTAATGATTCCTTCAAAATCTGTGGCAATGACTTCTGCAGAAACGTCACCATCTACAATGTGACAAATATCTACATAGTGTTTCAAAATATTGTCGTGGCCCGTAATGCCTTCTTTGGCCATTAAAGACGGGTTGGTGGTCACACCGTCAAGCACGCCCAACTCTTGAGCTTCTTTAATTTGATCAAGGTTGGCAGTATCGATAAAAAACTTCATAGTGGTCGTCGTGTTTTTGCGTTGAATAGTTTGGCTGCAAAATTACGATTTTAAGTACGAAGGAGTTGGATAAGTTTTCAACGAAAGTTGTTGACAACAGGATACAAAAAAGGGCAAGCTACCTACATCGCACCGCTACAACCGAATACCCTTGCTGCGTTCCCGCCCTGGGGGATTCAACGGGAGCTGGTCGTGAAGGACTTGCCCGTGCAAAGATACAATCATTTTCACCTTTGCCAACCTTTTCCAGGTCTTAATTTTATTCAATACCTTCGTTTCAAATTTTAAATATTTCCATGAAATATCTTAGTTGGACGCTCTTTTTTGGCCTAATTCTTTCACTTTCAAGCTGCAACGGAAAATTGGATGCAAAGCGCAGTGGTCTTTCCATCCAAATCGCAGATGAAAAACCAATTTTCCCCTTAAATGAAACGATTCAGTTTTCTCTGGAAAATCCAAAAGGCTTAGTACTGAAGGATGTGCAATTTTCTTTCGATGGAAACAACCTCACCACTTCTAACAATCAAGGTGAAATTTCACTTGTAGATCAAAAGGTAGGCGTGCAACACCTTCAAGCGATGGTGGTGGTTGACGAAGACACGCTCACCATCCAAAAGAAGCTCACCGTGGTCAGCGATCAAAAACCTAAGCTCTATGGCTATGAGGTGATCAACGAATTTCCACACGATATCAATGCCTATACCCAAGGATTAGAATTTCATGACGGGGTATTGTATGAAGGGACGGGACAATATGAAAAGTCAAGTTTGCGCAAAGTAGATTATGCAACTGGGGAAGTACTTAAAAACCTTCCACTTTCTAAGAATTTGTTCGGAGAAGGCATTAGCATCCTGGATGGCAACATTTACCAGCTCACCTGGAAAGCAAGAACAGGCTATGTCTACGATTTGGAAACCTTTGAGCGCAAAAGTTCATTTGCTTACGGAAAGAGTAAAGAAGGCTGGGGACTTTGTAACGACGGCCAGAAATTGTACAAATCTGACGGTACTGAAAAAATCTGGACACTGAATCCTGAGACCTTGGTAGAAGAAGGTTTTATTCAATGTTACACGAATAAAAAGAAGATTCCTCGCATTAATGAACTCGAGTGGGTCAAGGGTAAAATTTATGCGAACCAATACCAACAAAACGGGGTGGCCATTATCAATCCAGTAAATGGTGTGGTTGAAGGCGTGGTAGATTTTAGTCCGCTGAAAAAGCAAGTACAACAGCACGACCAGCTAGATGTGCTGAATGGCATCGCTTACAATCCAGCAACCGAAACGATTTTTGTGACTGGAAAAAACTGGAATAAACTCTTCGAAGTTCGCATTATCGAAAAATAGCATGCCAAACGTTTTTACACAAGAGCTTGTAGTACCTGCTTCGGCTATTGACGAGCTGCAACATGTGAACAACGTACAGTATTTACACTGGGTACAAGACATGGCCAAAGCCCATTGGGAGCACCTGGCCACACCCCAAATGTTAGCAGACTATTTCTGGGTAGTGGTCAATCATTTCATTGAATACAAAGGGGAAGCCAGAGAAGGAGATCAATTGCTGATGAAAACCTATGTGGAGGCTTCCAAAGGGGTCACCTCTGTTCGCATTGTTGAAATTTACAAAGAGAATCAGTTGATTACTCGCGCCAAGACCACTTGGTGCCTACTCGATGTGAAGACCAAAAGACCTACACGAATTACCACAGCAATCGTTCGAGTATTCGAATGATCGTTTCCCTCATTCAAAATACCCATTCACTCAAGTGTACTTTTCATCTATGAGAAGATGGTCGTGCTTTGTGTAAACAAAACCATCCAGATGAAAAAACCCATACACATTCGAATTCCAGAACCTTGTCATGAGGATTGGCAGCAAATGACGCCCACAGAAAAAGGAAAGTTCTGCCAAGTGTGTACCAAAGAAGTAATGGACTTCAGCTATCATTCAGACGACTACATCTATCGCACACTGAACAACAATGAAAATCTTTGTGGCCGTTTTCACCCCAAGCAATTAAACCGTCCCATTCAAGCCCTGCCCAAGGTGAAGAAAGGGTTGAAACAACGAATCTTGGCAGCATTGATCCCGCTGCTTTCATTGGTTGGCTGGAAAAGCGCAGCCCAAGAAGAAATCAAGCCGATACGTCTGGAGAATGTAGATATTAGTGGATATAAGGTTCAAAAGCAAAAGGCCATTCTAGGAACAACCACCACTATTAATGGCAAACCAGCACAATCCCTTCGAATTGGACGTGTGGCCCAGCAGGATTCCGTAAAAATATCGGGAACTATTACTGATGTCAGCGGACCGCTTCCTGGAGCTCATATTTTAATAAAAGGCTCCACCAAGGCCACACAGTCAGATTTTGATGGGAATTTTACATTGAAGGCATCTTACGGCGACGTACTTGAAATCAGCTATGTTGGTTTCGTCACGAAAGAATATAAGGTGCTAAGCACGCAAAAAGAACTAAAGATTAAACTGGAATTAGATGAAATGATATCAGGCGGCATTATATTAGGCATGGTGGTAACCGAAGAACGCGAAGAAAATCCTGCCTTGAAGCCGCTTTACAATATGAGTCGGGTGTTTACGGAAGAAGAAAAGTCAAAATTCAGCAAGCAAAAAGAACGCATACAAAACTATTTCTACTTTATGAAACTGAAGCGTCAGCGCGAGCGGGAAGCCAAAAAACTAGCTAAGCAAGCAAAAAAGAGCAAGAAATAGAACATTGGCATACGAAAGGCATCGTGTAAAAGTTATATTTTTACGCAATGTCAGTTCGAGTGTTTCAACTTTTGGGTTGAAACGTATCGAGAACTCCGTACAACCTATTTTCGATACTTTTGCCTGCGGCAAACACTCAAATTGACGATTTAATAAAATAGTAGTATTTCATGAAGAACCTTGGCCTGTCCCTACTCCTACTTGTATTGCTTGTCAGTTTTGGAGCGTGTCGTAATGATTTTGAATTCACACCCTCCACGCAAGGCCTTGAGTTTTCACGAGACACCGTGTATCTCGATACCGTGTTCACTAATATTGGATCCAGTACGTATAATCTAAAAGTCTACAACAGGAGTGATGAAGACATCAGTATTCCTACGGTGCGTTTGGGCCGTGGTGAAACTTCTAATTATCGTTTGAACGTCGATGGACGTGCGGGTAAATCCTTCGAGAATGTGGAGATTTTTGCCAATGATAGCATTTTCATCTTTGTAGAAACCACTTTGGACATTCAGGAACTGGCTACCAATGCGCTTGAGTTTTTGTATGAAGACCAAATTCTCTTTGAAGGTGATGGCAATCAGGAAGTCGTTGAATTAGTT
>CAWUKP010000168.1:0-5977 GCA_963922975.1 uncultured Spongiivirga sp.
TAATAGTGTGCATCTGAAAGAGGTCTCGCCAATTTTCTCCAAACAGATTGAAATTAAAGAACCAGTCTTGCCCATACAGCCAAATCATAATGAAACCACCTGCAAAAGCAACGGCAATACCTGTAAAAACCATTAAAGAAGTAGCGACACTTCTAAATTGGAAATACAAAATCAAAAAGATGATAAGTAAAGCCAATGGCACTACAACAGACAATGTTTTTTCCGCGCGCAACTGATTTTCGTAAGTCCCGGTGAATGCATAGTTGACGCCCTTGGGAATAGTCAATTCGCCACTTTCAATTTTAGCCTGAATAGCTGCCTGTGCATTCTCGACCACATCTACTTCAGCAAAACCATCCAACTTATCAAATAGCACGTATCCCACCAAAAAGGTATCCTCGCTCTTGATGACCTGTGGCCCTTGTTCATAGCGAATCTTCACCAGTTCGCTGAGCGGCACTGGACTTCCCTTGGAAACTGGCACATAGATATTCTTCAAATCATCGGGGTTAGCCCTCAGCTCCCTTGGATAACGCACTCGAACAGCATATCGCTCCCTCCCTTCAACGGTTTGGGTTAATGGCATGCCGCCAACGGCAATCGATAGTGTTTTTTGTACGTCCTCAATAGTGAGACCATACCGTGCCAGTCGCTCTCGGTCAATATCAATAAGCAAATAGGGTTTTCCAACGATACGGTCCGCAAAAACTGCCTGATCCTTCACACCTTCCGCAGTTTTCAAAATACCTTCCAGCTGGAGTCCAAATGCCTCAATTTCTCTTAAATCCTGACCTTTTACCTTAATGCCCATAGGTGCGCGCATCCCAGTCTGTAACATGACCAAACGGGTCTCGATAGGCTGCAGTTTTGGAGCGGATGTTACCCCCGGCAATTTGGTTACTCTAACAATTTCATTCCAAATATCATCAGGGGACTGTATTTCAGGTCGCCAGTTGCGGAAGTACTCGCCATCCTCATCAGCAATCAATTGGTTTCGGTCTATGCGATAGGGGTCTCTTACTTCACTTTCCGCATAGTTACCTTCATTATCAATCCGAAAATTAGGGTTGGCCACCACTTTTCCGTTCTTCAGTTCAAAAAGACCATCCTCATTGACCTTAAATCTTTGTGGTTGTCCAGCTTCGTTGTGTTGATATTCGGAACGATATTGAATAACGTTCTCATACATGGAAAGCGGCGCGGGATCCAGGGCTGATTCTGTTCGACCTGCCTTTCCAACGACGGTTTCAATTTCGGGGATGCTGGCCACCGCCATGTCCAATTGCCGCAAAACACGCTTATTCTCTTCTACCCCAGCATGTGGTAAAGAGGTGGGCATCAAAAGGAATGAACCTTCATTGAGCGAAGGCATGAATTCCTTCCCTGTATTTCGCATAATAAATATTCCACAGATCACAATGATGGCAGGAATCGAAAGAAACAGGATTTTGTTGCGCAACGCCCATCGCAATATTTGCGTATAGTACATTCTGAAGACCCAAAACGTTCCTAAAAGTCCAAAGCTGATGATTCCCACAAAAAACAGGTTCATCACTACGCTTCGGTCAAAACCCAAAGGCCTCCAATACGCGGCCAACAGAAAGATAATTGCGACTGCTGATACGAGGATAGTTCCCAGATTGTATTGTTTTTGGGAAAGTATATCCCTCAATACCAATATTGCCATACTCCCAAAGGCTACTAACACCAATCCCAACCAATAGCCAAAAACCACAGCGATAATGCCCAGAATTATGAGTACCCCATGGATGGTGTATCTGGAAAGGGTTTTTAGTTTTTGCTTTTTAAAAAAATAAGCGGCAAAAGGTGGTATCAGGAAGAGTGCAACTATAATTGATGCAGTGAGCGCCATGGTTTTGGTAAAGGCCAACGGACGAAACAGTTTTCCCTCGGCTCCGACCATGGTAAATACCGGTATAAAACTGATAATAGTCGTCAGCACTGCAGTCAGTATGGCTCCAGAAACTTCTGCTGTTGCATTGTATACCACATTATTGATGGGCAATTGTTCATTCTCCTTCAGCGCATTATTGTCGTCTAGGTGTCTGATGATATTCTCCGATAGAATTACTCCTACATCCACCATGGTTCCAATAGCAATGGCGATTCCCGATAAGGCCACGATATTGGCATCTACCCCGAACATTCTCATGGAAATAAAAACCATTAAAACGGCAACAGAAAGCAATCCTGAAATCAGAATGGAGGCCCTTAAGTTGAATACCATAACGAGGATAACCAATATGGTAATTAAAATTTCAAGGGTTAGGGCTTCATTGAGGGTGTCCAAGGTTTCTAGAATAAGTTCGGTGCGGTCATAAAATGGAACAATGGTGAGTTGAGAGGTTCTGCCATCGGCTAATTCTTTTGTTGGTAAGCCTGATGATAGTTCTGCTATCTGTTCCTTAACATTATTGATGACCTCTAGAGGATTGGCACCATATCGAGCGACCACCACACCGCCAACTACCTCAGCACCTTCTTTATCTAGTATTCCTCGACGGGTTGATGGGCCCAATTTGACTTGTGCCACATCCTTTATTCGAATAGAGGTATAGTTTTCGGCATCCACTACTGCATTTTCGATGTCGGCGATAGACTTCACATAGCCCAACCCTCGCACCAGATATTCTGCCTGATTGATTTCCAAAGTCTGCGCCCCAATATCTTGATTGGATTGTTTTACCGCCTTAACCACATCACTGAGATGTATGTCGTATTGGCGCATCAATTCAGGGTTTACGTCAATCTGATATTCCTGAACATACCCCCCAATAGAGGCTACCTCCGATACCCCACTTGCTGAGGAGAGTGCATATTTTACATAGTAGTCCTGAATACTTCGCAGTTCGTGCAAATCCCAGCCCCCAGTTACGTTACCATCCTTATCGCGACCTTCTAGTGTATACCAAAAAATTTGTCCAAGTCCTGTAGCATCAGGGCCAAGGGAAGGGTTTACTCCATCGGGTAACAAGCCTGCAGGAAGGGAATTCAGTTTTTCAAGGATACGGCTTCGGGACCAGTAGAATTCTACATCTTCCTCAAAAATGATATAGATGCTGGAGAATCCGAACATCGAGGAACTACGAATGGTCTTTACCCCCGGTATTCCCAACAAGGATGTGGTAAGCGGGTATGTGATTTGGTCCTCGATATCCTGCGGAGATCGACCATCCCATTTGGTGAAAACTATTTGTTGATTTTCCCCAATATCAGGGATCGCATCTACTGCAACTGGATTGTTAGGCAAAAATCTGATATTCCATTTAAAGGGTGCATGAACGATTCCCCAGCCTACAAAGAGTACCAATAGTAAAACAGCTACTAACTTATTTTCGATTAGGAATTTTATTGCTTTATTCAGCATACGATTTGATTATTAGACAGTGATAAATACGTGCCGAGAAATAACACGTTTGGCCCAGATGAATAGACTTCATTGGGCCTATCGCCTGCGATGAGCGTAGGCTACTGACTAAAAATCAAATTAAGAATGTTTGGTCTAGAATCTGAACATCCCGTATCAAGGGAGGCGGGGCATAATCTTTAAAGGGAACTACATTTTTATCAAACCCTTCTAAGAGATTGAAAAAGGAATATACGTAAGAGGTAAGGAAAACTTGCTGTTCCAATGATAGTATATCAAAAGACAATTTTAAGTCGTCCTGTCCGTCAAAAACGATCTCAACATCTGAGCAACAGTCCATCTTCATTTTCATCGTAGAACACTCACTAGTAGTCTTGGGCATATTAGTTTTCATCATGCAAGTTTCTGCTTCTTGTATGAAACTAAAATCCACTAAATGATCTCCACAATAGTGCATATCTATAGTGAATGAAAGTGTTGACAGCAACACCAATGCTGACAAGAAAATGGACGATATTTTCAAAAAAATATGCTGCACTTCGTGGGTAAAGTTACTAAATTCTACATAACAACAGTCGAATCAACAGGGCACTACCTTTCATCATTGTGCCAAATAACCCAAAAATCAAAACAAAAAAGAGTCAATATTATTGTCCATTAGAGCCCTCAAATTCGAAGATAACCTATATCCACAAAGAGTTTCACTGGTTGTTGTATTTACCCAATTAGATGGCTTGGCATCAAATTCTCGTTCGGTGTAGGTCGTCGCCAACTTGGTAGTCTTGCGTTTTCTATTTTGAGTTCTGGTCAGTGTCAATGACTCTATTGTTCCTGCACCCAAATAAGCGAAGCTGCACCGAGTACAGCAGCGTTCTTACCATGCATTCCCGATGGCAATAGTTTTACCTTTCCCTTATAAACCCCGATAAGATTTTCTTCTAAATACTTCTTAGTAGGTGCAAAGAGCCATTTACCACTGCTGGTTAATCCGCCGAGCAGAAAAATTGCTTCTGGTTGGGTGAACAGGGTGAAATTTGCCAAGGCGTACCCTAAGATTTCTCCTGTATACTCAAAGGCTTTGATAGCAATAGGATCACCCTCGTCAGCTGCCTTGGTGATGTCTTCCCCGTGTAAGTCGTTGAAAGCGATGTCGCGAAATCTACTCTCATCAGTATGCATGCTCATCATGTAGAGAATAGTCCGTTTTAAGCCAGTGGCTGAGACATAGGCTTCTAACCCACCGTCAACGCCCAAGCCGGTCATTCTTCCATCTCCTAGGGTGAGATCAAAGTGACCCAGTTCACCTGCAAAACCGTCATAGCCTTCAATCAATTGTCCATTGGCTACAATCCCTGAACCCAATCCTGTTCCTAGGGTGATCACAATGAAATCTTTCATCCCTCTGGCATTGCCAAAAAGCATTTCGCCCATGGCGGCGGCACTGGCATCGTTCATTAATTTGATAGGAAGATCGAGCTGTGCCTGCATTTTCTCTACAAGCGGTACAGTACCCTTCCAAAGAAGATTGGCCGCATTTTCTATGGTGCCTCGTTTGCTAGAAGCGTTAGGCGCGCCAACGCCAACGCCAATCAGCTCATGGGGCTGCTCAAGCTTTTCTTCTAACTCTCCAATGGTTTGTACCATTTTATGCACAAAATCGTCAAAATCAGGATATTCTTTCGTTCTGAAGAAGGTGCTCGATAAACTGACCCCAGCTTCGTTAACTAAGCCAATTTTCGTCTTAGTGCCACCGATATCGATGCCCGCCACTAGTTTCATAAGATCTTTCCTAAGAAATTCCCTTAAAACTACTGGAATAAATTGCATTTATCAAAAAAGAAGTGTGACGAAAATAAATTGTCAGCACAGCACCACTAGCAATTATGCATGATTCAATAATTTATTGGCTCATGCCAGAGATTTTGTGAGTATTGCATTTAAAAGAGAATATCTAAAAATCCTTCTTTTTTGACTTTCGATAGATATTGAATACTGGTACAACAACCCAAATACCCAACATTAATAAGGATAGTAGTAAACCTAAGTTCGTGCCAAAAAAGCGTTGGAATATTGCACCGGTATAGCCCAACAGTGCCGAAATATCAAGTTTGAGCAAAATCAAGATTCTGGACAGATCAATCGGATTCAATAGCGTAGCCGTGATTGAAAAATTATCAAGCGGATATTCTTCAAATAGAATTAAGGACATTAAGAACAACCCATCGTAGATAACCGCCAAAAAAAGCCAAAGGAGTATAGCATAGCTGAACCCCTTAATTTTATTTTCGTTGTACAAAGCAATATTGAAGGCCAATGCCACAAAGATCAGCGTAAGAAAGGTTCCAACGACGAGCAACAAGCCAAATTCCCAAATGGCCTCTGACTGAAACAAACCATAACTCACAAATGGAATGCCCAAACCGATTAAAAGACTCAACGAAAGCGAAAGGGACACACCGAGGTATTGACCTATAAAAATTGAGCTTCGTCTGATGGGTTGTGCTAGCAACAGTTCAGTAAATTCCTTGGAATTATAGTAGTACATCACACCAAAAATAGTGCCTATCAAAGGCGCCAAAATCACAATGA
>CAWUKP010000169.1:0-5961 GCA_963922975.1 uncultured Spongiivirga sp.
GACATCGAAGGTGCTTGCAACTAAACGAGTCGTCAAGATGCAAAAAGGCGAGCCAATGGCTCGCCTTTTTTTAGTGTAGCGTATCGAGAATGACTCGAATGTCTTCTTCGGTTGTATCCGGATTGATGAAACAAAAACGCAATACGGTTTCAAATCCCTCTTTTGTCCGCCACTTGGTGGGTGTTACTAAAGCTAGGCCTTCTTTGTGATTTTTGTAGGTCCATTCTAGATAATCATTAGCTTGCCATCCTTTTCGCCTAAAAAGTACACACGACAAACTGGGAGATCTTACCAATTCCGCATGCGGAAGACTCGTAATCATTTTTCCAGCCGTTTCTGCCAGTAAAATACCACGATCAATGGCCCAGCTGTATTTTTTTGTTCCATGGGTGGCCAAAGAAAACCACAATGGCAATCCGCGTACTCTGCGCGTCAGTTGAATTTGATAATCGGACGGGTTGAAGCCTTGGGCTCCTTCATCTTTAAAAACATCGAGATACGAACCTTCTTGGGAATGTGCTGCTTTTGCTATTTCTGGGTTTCTGTAGATCACTGCACCACAATCGTAGGGTGAAAACAACCACTTATGTGGATCGATGGTGATGCTATCGGCCATTTCAATACCGTTGAAGAGCGGTCTTGCCTTCGGCGAAGCCAATGCGCCACCGCCATAGGCCGCATCTACATGAAACCAAATACCTTCCTTCTGGCAAATCGTTCCGATTCCGTATAAATCATCGATGATCCCGGCATTGGTGGTTCCGCCGGTAGCCACCACCGCAAAAAGTCGGCGGCGATCGTGCTCAGAGAGCGCATCCAGCGTTTCTCGAAGTTGTTCGCTGCGAAGTTCTTCTTCAGAATCAATCAACAAAACGTCTGCATCGATCACTTTGGCCATTGCCTTGATGGAAGAATGCGCTCCAATGGAAGTAACGACCAATCCTTTTTGTCGCTGACGATCCGCCAGATGACTTCGCCAAAATTCTCGTGCTGCCACCATGGCCGACAGGTTGGCAGCGGTACCGCCACTTGTAAACACACCAAACGCAGGAGCAGGTAAACCCGTAAGTGATACCAACCACCGCATGGCTTCGTTTTCTGCATGGATGGCTCCTGCACCTTCCATCCAGTACGCACCGTGTACGCTACTGGCTGAAGTGACTAAGTCGAACATCACGGCAGCTCGTGTAGGTGCGGCAGGCACAAAGGCCAAATGCCTTGGGTGATCAATCGGCACTGTCGCTTCTAATAATTTATCTTTGAAAATAGCAAAGGCTTCTTCCCCGCCTATGCCTTCTTCGGTGATGGTCTCGCCGACTAGGGCTGTCAATTCTTCCGCTTTTTTCGGACCTGTTAATTTAGGCGTCACATTGGTGATACGATTCACTGCAAATTTCATCACGTCTAAGGTCATTTCAACTGTGTCGATATCAATCTTATGCATGCATTATGAATTTCCACAAAGGTAGGCGCATTTTAAGGAGTGGCTGCATGCCTTAAGTCATCATTTTTGAAAAACTGACTGCCAAATTTTGTATCTTTAAAAGACTTGACCAAGATGAACAACGCCCATGACCGACCTCATCCTTTCCACAGTAATCCGCGACTTAAAAGCCGCTCTAGAAGACAAGGATCATCCTTTTCGTTATTTTACCCTAGCCACTTCAGATATCAACGGTACACCACGTTTGCGAACTGTTGTACTAAGACACATGGACGAAGACCTGAACATGACCGTCTATACGGACCGCAGAAGTAAAAAGGTGACCCACCTGCGCGATAGTAAGGGCGTCGGATTGCTTTTTTTTGATCGTGAACGGAACTTGCAGATTTCTATTAGAGGACGTGCAGAGGAAGTTCGGGACGAGCTAACCCGGAAACGAATTTGGACAGAAATCCCACAACAGTCTCGAAAGGATTACACCACGGAGCAAGCTCCTGGGAAGGAAATCGAACATCCCGAGAAAGTAGAATACTTGCAGGAACAGCATTTCTTCACAGCTTTACGCATTCGTCTTGATCGTATCGAATACTTACGTCTGAATACTCCCAACCACGTGCGCGTATTGTTCAAAAAAGAAAACAATGTCTGGAAAGGCACCTATCTGGTACCCTAATTGATGTGCAGTATCTGAAATTGTAATTCTAAAGGCTTGAGTTGATCTAACAACAACGGGATCAACCCCAGTCCTATTTCCTGATAGAATTCTGAAAAATTACCCACCCGTTCTTGTAAATTTTGTTGCGGAAATAGTTGCTCTTGAAGTGCCACTGCTCGTGCTACCTGATCCTTCAATTTTCGTTTTTGGCCTTTGAGCAAACGTTTTTCGAGATGAGCGAGGCCCTTCAACTGCTTTACTTCTTGAGCTTTTACGGCACCTAGAAAGGATTTATCAGTTTGTTCAGCCAAAGCGTAAAGCGCTTCAAACTGCTGTGAAAGGTGTTCTTTTTGCTCGGTGAAATCAATTTCTATATTGCTGATTTTCCGCACATGACGATTGATGAAGTCATTCCGCTTCAGAAATAGTTTTTTTATTGGAATGTCAAGCTTTTCCAACTTGGTCATTTGCTTACGGCTAACCAGCAGTGCACTATTTCGTAATAAAAGTATGGGAAACGGCACTTGCATCGTGGCGAATGCAGTTTTCAGTTGAAACCAATATGCCAATTCGCCACCACCACCGATGTAACACAAGTTGGGGAGAATGACCTCCTGATAGAGGGGTCGAGTGATAACGTTGGGTGAAAAGCGCTCTGGATGGCTTTCAATCAATTCAGAAAGCGCTTCCTTGGTGAAACTCAACTCAGTTTCGAGTACGCGATAGCGTCCATTTTCTTCAACCAAGCGTTCTCTCAGACTTTTATCCAAATAGAACAGGTTGATCTCGCGTGGAGTCACTTGAATAGGATAGTCAGCATGTATTTCTTTTAGGGCTGCTGAGGTTTCTGAAACCGCTTTAAAAGTAGTCTGTTCAAACACTTCCTGCTTTAAATACGGAATGAAGAGTCGCTTTAATTTTGCATCGTTGCCATCAACGATCACCAAACCTTCATCAGCAAACAATGCATTGGCCAGAAAGCGCGTAGCGTCGGCCAAATTTGGATGATTCAGATACGCCTTTTGAAACAATTCTTGCAACGCCTGGGCGTGCTGCGAGTTTCCGAGTTCAAGAGAAAAAAGCTCTAACACATCTTCCAAGCCATCGGTAGATAATTCTCCGACAGCACCCGAGGAATTTCGGTTCCATTGAAACTTCTTGCCGTGATAATTAAAGAAATTAATCTCATCAAAATCATGATCTTCTGTAGCCATCCAATACACAGGTACAAAACGATAGGTCGTATACTTTTTAGATAATTCTTTACACAGATTGATCGTAGAGACAATCTTGTAAAGAAAGTACAAAGGCCCTGTGAATAGATTCAATTGATGTCCTGTGGTGATCGTAAAAGTCTGAGCATCTGCTAGAGCCGCAATATTGGATAACGTCTTTTTCGAAGCCTCTAGGTGTTGGTACTGGGCGGAAAGTGCCTCTACCAGTGTCTTTCTGTTTTCTGTGGAAAATGAGGATGCTTTTTCTGCCATCTGGCCCTCGAAGTTTTCAAGGGAAGGAAATCGTTCATAGAAAGGCGCGAGCGCTTCGGCTCTGTCTAAGTAATCGCAAATCAACTTTGAGAAATATCCAGTTTCCTGAAACGGAATACAGTCTGATGGCATAATGGATGGTCGGCTATTTTGTGTAAAGATACGTTTCTGCCCATTTTCCGCTCTAAAAAATTCGTTAACACCAAAAAGAAATACTAGTTTTGAGCGTAACTTAGGCACATTATGAGACACCTTATTCTACTCTTTCTTTCCGTACTATTCCTTCAAAACATCAACGCCCAAATCATTCAATCGCCTGACGAATTCTTGGGCTACGAATTGGGCAGTAACTTCACCAGACACCATCAGGTAGTAGATTACTATCGGCATGTGGCCGAGCAAATGCCCAATGTGGTGTTAGAAACATACGGCAAGACCAATGAGGGCCGACTGCTTCAAGTGGCCTATGTCTCTTCCACAGAAAATATCAATAATCTAGAGCAAATCAGACAAGCCAATCTGCAGCAAACAGGGATATTGAGTGGCAATGGAAGTAATGATAAGGCCATTGTTTGGTTGAGCTACAATGTGCACGGTAACGAAAGTAGTAGCACCGAAGCTTCCATGCGCACGCTGTACGAATTAGTTACTGAAAAGCAAGCCTGGTTAGAAAATACGGTAGTCATCATGGATCCTTGTATCAACCCTGATGGTCGCGACCGTTATGTCAACTGGTTCAAACAAGTTCAGAGCACCCCGTACAATCCAAGTCAGGACGCCAAAGAACATAGAGAACCATGGGCAAGCGGAAGGCCCAACCACTACCTCTTCGATTTGAATCGCGATTGGGCTTGGGCCACGCAAGTAGAAAGTCAGCAGCGCTTAAAAGTCTACAATAAGTGGATGCCTCATGTGCATGTTGATTTTCACGAGCAGGGCATCAACGAACCCTATTATTTCGCGCCTGCGGCGGAACCTTTTCACGAAGTGATCACACCTTGGCAACGCGATTTTCAAACAGAGATCGGGAAGAACCACGCTCGCTATTTTGACAAAGAAGGTTGGTTGTTTTTTACCAAAGAACGTTTTGACTTATTATACCCCAGCTACGGCGACACTTACCCTACCTTTAATGGCGCTATTGGTATGACTTATGAACAAGCTGGCCACGGACGTGCCGGTTTAGGTGTCTACAATGATGAAGGCATTGAACTCACTCTAAAAGATCGAATTGCCCACCATCATACCACTGGCTTATCTACTGTAGAGATCTCCTCACAGAATGCAGAAAGACTGAATCAGGAATTCAAAAAATACTTTAATACCTCTGGACTGAAATACAAAAGCTATGTGCTACGCGGACATGCTGATAAATTGAACGCTGTCGCGCAACTCTTGGATAAACACGAGATCAAATACGGCTTTGCCCGCGGTGGCAAAGTGAGTGGTTTTGATTATACTAAAGGGGGCAACGGTAGTTACAACACCACGAGTCAAGATTTAGTAGTAAGCACGAATCAACCGAAAGGAAAGTTGGTGAAAGTGCTTTTTGAACCCGAAGCAAAACTCACCGAGCCTTTGACCTATGATATCACCGCCTGGTCGATACCTTACGCCTACGGATTAGACGCTATTGCTTCTACTTCGCTGGTGGCCACTCAAGAAGGAAATTGGAGTATCTATCCACCATCAAGTGCATCGGTCAATACTTCTGCAGTGGCGTATTTGGCCGAATGGAAGAGCTTGAAAGACGCAGAATTCCTTGGAGCGCTTTTACAAAAAAAGGTTAAAGTACGCTTCACAGAAGTTCCTTTAAGTATAGGCGGAAAAGACTACGATCGCGGCACCTTGATCATGACGCGTGGCGATAACAAACATCTGCCCAACTTCGACACTATCGTAACGACCGCTGCGAGCTCGCTGAATCGTCAGCTAAATATGACCAACACTACTTTTGCAGATAAAGGTCCTGATTTTGGTTCGCCAAGTATCAAGTTGGTGAACCCTATGCGCATCGCACTACTTTCTGGTGGTGGGGTTTCTACCTTGAGTTTTGGCGAAATCTGGCATTTCTTCGAGCAACAATTACACTACCCGATTACCATTTTAGACATGGAGTATGCAGGTAACGTGAACTTAGACGCATACGATGTTCTGATCATGCCCAATGGCTGGTATGGTGGCGATATGAACGATCAGGCAATGGAAAAGTTGAACACTTGGGTAAGAAGCGGTGGCAAGGTTATCGCTATTGGTAATGCTTTGAGAACTTTTGCTGGCAAGGATGGTTTCAACCTAAAAACCAAACAAGCAGATGCCAATGAAGGGGATGATTCCACGAACATCACGCCTTACGCTGCACAAGAGCGTGCGTA
>CAWUKP010000170.1:0-5958 GCA_963922975.1 uncultured Spongiivirga sp.
AAAGCGCGTTTCAGTACGTGGTATGAGTTTTTCCCGAGATCTGCCGCTCAGAATCCAGGCGAACACGGCACGTTCAAAGACTGCGAACGTTTGTTGCCCCGCGTTGCCAAAATGGGCTTCGATATTCTGTACTTCCCACCTGTACATCCTATCGGTGAGGTGAATCGAAAAGGGAAAAACAACAGCACAGAAGCAGAAAAAGACGATGTAGGTTCGCCATGGGGAATTGGTTCCGAGAAAGGTGGACATACAGCTATTCATCCCCATTTGGGAAGCTTGGAAGACTTCAAAAGCTTAGTGAAGAAAGCCAAAGAGTTGGATATTGAAGTGGCGATGGATTTCGCACTGCAAGCGGCACCAGACCATCCTTGGGTGAAAGAACATCCGGAATGGTTCAAGTGGCGTCCAGACGGCACCGTACAATACGCCGAAAATCCACCAAAAAAGTACCAAGACATTCTGCCGATCTACTTCGAAAGTAAAGACTGGAAGAACCTGTGGAAGGAAATGCTGGCCACAGCGATGTTTTGGGTGGAGGAGTGCGGAATTCGTGTTTTCCGCGTTGACAATCCGCATACAAAACCTTACTTTTTTTGGGGTTGGCTGATGGCTGAGGTCAAAAAGAAATATCCTGATGTGCTATTCCTTTCGGAAGCCTTTACCCGACCAAAAGTGATGCATCAACTGGCCAAACAAGGCTTCACCCAATCGTATACCTACTTCACTTGGCGAAATACCAAGCACGAGTTGATCGAGTATATGAACGAACTTACCAAAACGGATCAGCAATATTTCTTTCGTCCGAACTTCTGGCCTAATACCCCTGACATCAACCCATGGGCGCTGCAATCGGGCAACGAGGCTACCTTCCTATTCCGATATTTTTTAGCAGCCACCTTGAGCTCCAATACAGGAGTTTACGGTCCCGTGTATGAGTATTTGATACATGAAGCGGTTCCTGGGAAGGAGGAGTATTGGAATTCAGAAAAATACCAGGTATGCCATTGGGATTGGGAAAAAGAGAACAAGCTTACTACCATTATGACCAAGCTCAATCATCTTCGTAGAAGACACACCTCATTGCAACAAACGAACAATATTGAATTCTTAGAAGTTGAAAACGAACAATTGCTTGCCTTCTACAAATATGACGATGCCAAATCCGACGAAACCATCATGGTGGTCAACATCGATCCGCACTACAATCAGAGTGGGTGGATACGTCTTCCTTTGGAGCAAATGGGCGTGCATGAAGGGCATGCCATTCGCGTGGAAGACTTGATTACGGGTAGTAGTTATCACTGGGACAAAGAATGGAATTTCGTCGAATTACCGCCTGCGCTTCCTTTCCATCTCTTTAAAATTCACAAGTAACAATGACCAAGCCTAAAACCAATACACAAAAACCACCTTTTAATTTTAATGTTCCTTGGGAATCCCTCATGGACAATCAAGACTTCGTAAAAGCATTTCTTTCGGAAGTTCTGGAAGACTACATTGTCAAGCAACGTTGGTATGGGGGGAAGGCAAGTACGTTGAAATATATCGAACTGATCGAATATTTCCGCATCAAACAACGTGAAGAGGTGTACTATGGTTTGATTTTGGAAGTGAATTTTAAAGAAGCCTTCTACCAACACTATTTTCTACCTATTGCCTTTGTAACCGATGAAAATTTTGCGCAGAAAGATCGAATTCTACCCTTGAGTATCAACGAAACGCCGGGTTTTATCATTGACGCCACCAATCTGGAGGCCTTCAGAAAACTGGTCTTTGAACGTATCATGCATGCAGAACCAAACGATACCACAAGGGTTCAGTATCACAAGGGAGAGAATTTTGAGGAGAGCGGCTACGAATCCTCACGATTCATGGGTTTGGAGCAAAGCAATACGTCGATCATTATCAACGACCGCTGCGTGATCAAGTTTTTCCGACGAATTTATGCGAATAAGAATCCCGATTATGAAATGTCGCGCTTTCTTTCGGATAAGAAGGGTTTCAAAAATACGCCAGCCTATTTGGGAAGTATCAATATCATCGATTCAGAGCAATCGATGGTCACCATTGCCTTGATGCAGAAATTGGTGCCAAACGAAGGAGATGCTTGGGAGTATATGCTCAAAGAATTGAACAAAGTCTTTGCAAATTTAGAATACAAAGGCATCAACATTGACGCCTTACCTATTTGTCAAGAAATGTTTGGACGACTAAGCATCAACGATGTGCCTCCAGAAATCATTGACTGGGCCGGCTTGAATATCTTCCTAAAACTTCAAAAGCTCGCACTTAGAACTGCCGAAATGCACATCGCCTTAGGCTCAGAATTTGAGGATACCGCTTTTCATCCAGAACATTTTAATGGGGATTATGAAGTTTGGTTAAAGAACCGATTGTTTTATCAATTTCAGAATCGTCTGAATATTGTTGAGAACAATTTGCACAAGTTGGAAGGTCTAACCTTAGAGCTCGCACAAAACTTTTTGGAGCACAAAAATGAAATACGGAAACGCTTTATGACCTTCGACTGGACCAAACTGAAAGGCGAGCGCATCCGAATTCACGGAGATTATCACCTCGGACAGATATTGGTCAAAGATGAAGACTTCTACATCCTTGATTTTGAGGGAGAGCCCGAAAGCACCATTCGCGATAGAAAAGTGAAACAACCGCCACTCAAAGACGTGGCGGGGCTTTTCCGTTCGTTTCACTATGCCATCTATGCTACGATTTTTAATAACGGCGACCATTATCCTTTTGACCAAAAGGAATTGTTCAAGGCAGGCGAAATCTTGTATCGCTACTTCATTGGTGTTTTCTTGCACACCTACACCCTGACGATTCAAAACGCCAACCTCAATATTGGTTACAATCAAGAACGAGTCTTCATGCTACAATACTCCATGCTGGAAAAGGCAGTGTATGAGTTGGGTTACGAGATGAATGCACGTCCGCGTTGGGCGGTCATTCCATTGGAAGGCATCACCTCCATTATTTCCGAAGAACACTAAACGCGATCTATGAGCAACGTTATACCACACAGCCTTTTTACTGAATTCGACATCAATCTTTTTAAAGCCGGGAAACACTTTCGACTTTATGAAAAAATGGGTGCCCACCTCACAGAAGTTGATGGTAAAAAAGGGGTCTACTTTGCCGTTTGGGCGCCTTCAGCCAAGGCGGTATCTGTGATTGGCGACTTCAATTACTGGATTGAAGGAGAACATCCATTGAACGTGCGTTGGGATGGCTCGGGAATTTGGGAAGGCTTCATTCCTGGCGTTGAAAAAGGAACGCGTTACAAATACAAGATTCACTCGCATCATAACGATATCAAGACCGAAAAGGCCGATCCGTATGCTTTGCGCGCCGAACACCCACCAAATACAGCCTCCATTGTTTGGGAGCACCAATACAAGTGGAAAGACAAAAAGTGGATGGGGTATCGCAAGGATAAGAATGGCTTAGACAAGCCTTATTCGGTCTACGAAGTGCATTTGGGTTCTTGGAAACGAAACACAGAAGAAGATCGTCCGTTGACCTACGTAGAGTTGGCGACGGAATTAGTGGCTTATGTGAAGGAAATGAATTTCACACATGTCGAATTCATGCCCATCATGGAATATCCCTACGACCCTTCTTGGGGATATCAATTAACCGGATATTTTGCGCCTACCTCGCGTTTCGGAACTCCTGAAGAGTTTATGCAATTAGTAGATGCGCTGCATCAGAATGATATTGGGGTGATCTTAGATTGGGTACCTTCACACTTTCCTGAGGATGCACACGGCTTAGGATTTTTTGATGGATCCCATCTCTATGAGCATCCCGATCGCCGAAGGGGGTATCACCCGGATTGGAAGAGTCTGATTTTTAATTATGGTCGTAATGAAGTACGTTCCTTTTTGATCAGCAACGCTTTGTTTTGGCTCGATCGCTTTCATGCAGACGGTTTGCGCGTCGATGCTGTGGCTTCGATGCTTTATCTAGACTATTCAAGAGAAGATGGAGAATGGGAACCTAATGAATTCGGAGGCCGCGAGAATTTGGAGGCCATTTCTTTCCTTCGGGAAATGAATGAGGCCGTATACAGCAATTTTGAAGGCGTACAAACCATTGCCGAAGAATCTACCGCCTTTCCGATGGTAACCAAACCCGTATTTATTGGCGGTTTAGGTTTTGGGATGAAGTGGATGATGGGATGGATGCACGATACTCTGGAATACTTCAAGAAAGAGCCAATTTATCGTCGCCATCACCAAAATGATATCACCTTTAGCATGACCTATGCTTTCACCGAAAATTTCATGTTACCGCTCAGTCATGATGAGGTCGTGTATGGTAAAAATTCTATCCTCGGACGTATGCCAGGAGATGAATGGCAGCGTTTTGCCAATCTTCGATTGTTGTATAGTTACATGTTCACGCATCCTGGAGGTAACTTATTATTTATGGGCGGTGAATTTGGCCAGAGCGAAGAGTGGAACTTCCAGCAAAGCCTCGATTGGCATCTATTGACATATGGCTATCACAGCGGTGTTCAAAAATTGGTAACCGATCTTAATGCCTTGTATCAATCGCAACCTGCGTTGTACGAAAAGCAGTTTTCTGGAGAAGGCTTTGAGTGGATCGATTATAACGATGCGCAGAATTCGGTGATCTCTTATATCCGTAAAGGCCATGATGAAGAAAATGACCTCATTGTGATATGCAACTTAACGCCAGTGGTACGAGAAAATTACCGCATTGGCTTGCCAAGCAAAGGAAAACTAACAGAAATCTTCAATTCAGATGCCAAGAAATACGGTGGAAGCGGTGTAAAAAACACCAAACTAAAAGTCGAAAAGAAGGAGTGGC
Organism: uncultured Spongiivirga sp.; assembly: GCA_963922975.1. Lineage (GTDB taxonomy): Bacteria > Bacteroidota > Bacteroidia > Flavobacteriales > Flavobacteriaceae > JANQRC01. The sequence goes on from CAWUKP010000170.1 coordinate 4,858, forward strand.
AATGGCGTGATTTTTCCGCAGAGCTCACCTTACCACCTTTGGGAATGATTGCCCTTAGACTATCGTAAAACGCCTTAACGAGGATTAATTTTTGGGGTAAACAATACCGTTAAAACTGAAGGTTTCGTAACGAAAACGTTTGCGATCTCTAAAATTGTAAATTCTTATAAACAAAGGTTTTGTATTCCCTTCAAATTGGTTTCATTTGTAGCTACTTCAAAGAAGTAATGCTATGATTACCAACACAGAATTAGAAAGGAAAGGCGATCAGTATCCAGGTCGTATTCAGAGTTTTATAAAAAATGTCGATAAATTTCTCATCACCACAGAGAATGAAGTAGCCCTAGAAATTACGGTGCTTCGAGACAGTATTTTTCGATTTCGCTACGCTACCGAAGGCATCTTCGAAGATGACTTTTCATATGCCATTGATCCAGAGGCGGCCTTGGGCTATAATGAACTCGATTATTCAGAAGAAAAAGATTATTACAAGATCGAGACAGCCAAGCTGGTGCTGTATGTTAGTAAGCAAGACTTGCGAAAATCTATATACGATAAGCAGGGCAATCTGATCAATCAAGATGATAGCGGCTTTCACTGGGAGTTTAGCTACGACCACGGAAGCGATATTGTCAAAATGAGCAAAATAGCTCAAAAAGCGGAAAGCTTCTACGGCTTGGGCGACAAGCCAATGCACTTCAATCTCAAAGGAAAACGTGTGCATAATTGGGTTACCGATCAATATGCCTTCGGGAAGGATCAAGATCCTTTGTACAAAGCAGTTCCTTTCTTTGTGGGCCTTCATAATGACATCGCTTACGGTATGTTTTTTGACAATACCTTCAAGTCATTTTTCGATTTTTGCCATGAGCGACGAAACGTCACCAGTTTCTGGGCAGAAGGCGGTGAGATGAACTACTATTTCATCTACGGTCCTGATATGAATCAAGTAGTGGGTAGCTATACCGACCTTACTGGAACTCCTGAACTACCGCCATTATGGACCTTGGGCTATCATCAGTGTAAATGGAGTTATTATCCTGAAAGCAAGGTGAAAGAGGTCACTCAAAAATTCCGAGATCTCAAGATTCCGTGCGATGC
>CAWUKP010000171.1:0-5956 GCA_963922975.1 uncultured Spongiivirga sp.
CCTTCAGATGGGTAAAATCGACCGTGGGATATTGCTGTGCAATCACCCAAGAAGTCATAAGAAGAAAGAGTATATTGATGCGCATAGTGAGACAGACACAAATTTCACACCAAAATACACAATTGTCGGTAGATTAGTATCTTCGTTATTGTGAGCGCAACTGTCCTTGAAACCCCAATTGATTACCTCAAAGGTGTTGGTCCAAATCGGGCTGATTTATTGCGTTCAGAATTGGGGATTCACACCTACGCCGACCTTCTCAATCTCTATCCTAATCGTTATTTAGACCGCACGCGTTATTACAAGATCAACGAATTACAACGCAACGATTCAGAGGTGCAGATCATTGGAAAAATCGTTCATATCAAGTCTGTACAGCAGAAACGGGGCAGCCGACTCGTAGCTACTTTTATAGATGATACAGGCGAAATGGAGTTGGTTTGGTTTCGTGGGCAGCGCTGGATGCGCGATCATTTGAAATTAAACACGCCTTACGTCATCTTCGGACGCACCAACTGGTATGGTGGCAGCTACAGTATGCCACATCCAGAGATGGAACTCGTCAAAGATCATGAAAGCAGTATGCGTTCCTCCATGCAGCCCATCTACCCTTCTACCGAAAAGCTTTCGAACAAAGGCATTACCAATCGCGTGATGAATAAGTTGTTGCAGCAGCTGTTCACTGAAGTGGGTATGGGCTTTCAGGAAACCTTGCCCAAAAGTATTTTAGAGGAATTAAAACTAATAGATAAGGCCAATGCCTTAATTAATATTCACTTTCCGAAGAGTCAAGAATTATTAGCAAAGGCGCAGTACCGCTTGAAGTTTGAAGAGTTCTTTTACATTCAATTGCAATTGATTCACAAGAACTTAACGCGCAAACGAAAAATCAAAGGACATCCTTTTGGTCAGGTAGGCACACATTTCAATGAGTTTTTTCAAAACCATCTTCCCTTTGAATTAACCAATGCGCAAAAGCGTGTACTCAAAGAAATTCGAAAAGATTTAGGAAGTAATGCACAAATGAATCGCCTGCTACAAGGGGATGTGGGCTCTGGGAAAACGATTGTTGGGCTCATGAGCATGTTGTTGGCACTCGACAATGGGTTTCAGGCCTGTTTGATGGCTCCCACAGAAATTCTTGCGCAGCAGCATTATCAGGGTATTTACGAGTTGGTGCAGGAACTGCCCATCAACGTACGCTTGCTCACTGGTTCTACAAAAATGGCGATGCGCAAAGAAATTCATGCCGACCTTGAAAATGGACAATTGCACATACTCATCGGAACGCATGCACTTCTAGAAGATAAAGTGAAGTTTTTCAACTTGGGTCTAGCCATCATTGATGAGCAACACCGTTTCGGCGTGGCCCAACGCGCCAAACTTTGGAAGAAAAACGAAGTTCCGCCGCATATTTTGGTCATGACTGCCACACCTATCCCTAGAACCTTGGCCATGAGTCTTTATGGAGACTTGGACGTTTCGGTCATAGATGAATTACCGCCAGGAAGAAAACCCATCAAAACCGTACATCGCTACGACAGCAATCGACTGAAGGTCTTTCATTTTATCAAAGAAGAGATCGCGAAAGGAAGACAAGTGTATATCGTATATCCGCTTATTCAGGAATCTGAGAAGATGGATTACAAGGATTTGATGGATGGCTATGAAAGCATTGCCAGGGAATTTCCCTTACCCAACTACCAGATTTCCATCGTTCACGGGAAAATGAAAAGCGAAGACAAAGATTATGAGATGGAGCGCTTTGTAAAAGGTGAAACGCAAATTATGGTGGCCACTACGGTGATCGAAGTGGGCGTGAATGTCCCCAACGCCTCTGTGATGGTCATAGAAAGCGCTGAACGTTTCGGTTTGTCACAACTGCATCAATTGCGTGGACGTGTCGGCCGTGGTGCCGATCAGAGTTATTGTATTCTCATGACAAGCCACAAACTCACCAACGATGCCAAAACCAGAATAGAAACCATGACGCGCACCAATGATGGTTTTGAAATTGCCGAAGTGGACTTGAAATTACGCGGCCCTGGAGATTTGATGGGTACACAGCAGAGCGGCATTTTGAATTTGCGAATCGCGGATTTGGTGAAGGACAACCACATTCTAAAGACCGCTCGGTATTACGCCATCAAATTATTGAAGGCGGACCCCAAATTGGAGACATCGCAGCATCAAATAGTTCGCAGTATTTTAAGTAAACTCTTAGAAAATAGAGCACTGTGGAATTACATCAGTTGAGTGTATGGCGTATTAAAAATTCGGGCGCTATGGTTGTGGGAACATGAGACAATAACTCGGCTTCAAAATTGGTGTACACAATGCCACCTTCGCCTGAACCATCAACGCGCTCGTACGAACAAATCACAAGTTCAGTTTCGATGTCGGCTAAATAACGCGTAATACGAACAGATCCTTCGCCAATTTCCTGTTCGATTTTTGTGGTCACATCCAAGAGAAAGAAATCCCCTCCTTTGAGTAATTCATTGGTTTCCAAATCGTAAATGCCTGGTCCGGATTCGATGGAGCTTGGTTGAATGTAAGACACATCGACTAATAATTTAGCATCAACAACCTGTTTGTCGATAAAGCCATATCCTTCAAAGAATTGAATGGGCCCCATGCTTCCAGCACTGAGAAATCCAAAATCTGATTGGGCATAGCTCTGGTAGGTATTGTCTTCAAAAAAGATGAACATTACCCCTTCATTGACCACCACACGGAATGGATTGGTGAATTCAATGCGTCTCACCACTTCGCTGGTGTTCAAATCAATTTTGACCAGCGCAAATTGATTCTCCTCTGTGCTAAAGTTGGCCAGCAACTCATTGTTCACCACGCGAACGGCACGTGCGCCAAACAATTCTCCTGCATCGATGAGCGTCTTACTGCATTCTTGTGTTTCTTGATTTGAAATCCGAAGATTGTTCAAGGGTTTCGCATCGTTCTGCGGATTGGCCTCAAACGTGAAAAAACCAATGCTGCTTCTAGAGGCGAATGGTTCGTTCAAACCTTCTTCTGCATCTAGTTGACAGAGGCCTCCAAATTGCAGTGTTTCGCCACTCAAAATATCGAGTTGGTGTACCTCAAAATCGTTTCCTGAAATGGTAAAAAACGTAGCGAGACCCGCATTCTGCAGCAGTCGCACAAAATCATTGGTGAGTCCTGTGGTCTGGGTGAGATTGCTCTCTCGAATACGCTGCTGATCGTTTAGCAGTGTTACTTCAAGGATTTCTGAATTTACTTCGGCAAAGGCAGTGATATTGGGCAACGAAGGATCTAAGGTCGTGTCAGTATCTACCACTACATCATCACTCCCGCAAGAAAACATTCCAAATAGCACCGCACAAAGTACGCCATACTGTGAGTACTTCATTTCAATTTTTTGTTTGAAAGTACAAAAAAAAGCCCAGCAAAATGCTGAGCCTTCTTTTTTGATTGATGAGCTGTACGGTTTAGGAAGCGTTTAATTCAGCAAGTAGTTTCTCTGAATGGGCTTTCACGTTGGCGTTGGGATTCAGTGAGAGGGCTTTCTTTAAATGTTTTACGGCATTCTTTTTATCGCCCATTTGCTTGTAGGCATCTCCAAGACTATCATGCACGTTTGCATTCTCAGGATTGTTTTTCACATTCTGCTTGAAAAAACGCAGCGCTCTGTCGTGCTCTTTCATCTGAAGCATTTGATATCCCAAAGCATTCAATTGATTCATGGATGCCATATCAGCTGCTTCATCCACCAAAGTCATCGCTTCCGCTTTCTTTTCCATTTTGAGCAAAATCTGAGCTTTTAAAGCGGTGTTGCCAAAGTCTTTTTGACTGAAAAAATTACCTTCTCTCGCCGCATTTACCCAACTTAACGCTTGGGATAGATCGCCTCCATTGTTGAAAGCAAATCGTGCTGCTTGTTCCCAACTTTGTTTGGTAAATCCTTTTTGACCCTTCAAATCGGCCGCAATTTTTGACATCACAAGATCATTGACAGGTACTTCAATTTTTAAGGGAAACGACTTCTTTTCCCAGAGCAAACTCAAGGTTGCATCCGTTGGATTTACCTCTGTGAATTCGAAGGTCAAGAATTCTCTGTGTGGTACTGTTGTTGTACTAATTTCCACACGGGCAACATCGTTAGAAGGCTCATAGAAATAACTTCCCCAAGCGTTGGCATCTTTCGAGAGAATATAAGTGGCGGTGTTGTTTTCGTTCACCACAAGGTGCAGGCCGTAAGTACCTGCCGCTACTTTCTTTCCATCAAGCATGACCGCATCCGAAAAAGTGATGGTTGTATTTTCGTTGGCCCCAGCGCGCCACGGCGATTCTTTAGCGGTACCAAATCCTAGATTGTTCATTCCGTACGGCACTAGTTTACCCCAGATTTCACGATCATTCACTTTTGGACGTGAATATTCAATTTCGACATCCGTGATGCCAATACGTTGAGATACCGTAGCCATCTGACTCCCTCGTGGTAAATCTAGTTGTGCATTGGCAGGAATCGCAAGCGTGGCACATAATAAAATGAGCACAGTGGCTCGTAGAAGCGTTGAAGTTTTCATGTTGGTTTGTTTAAGGTTATTCATTAGCACCTCGAAAGCTCATACATTACAAATCTTCCAAAGTATCAACAATTTAGAGACTTTGCCGACTGAAGGCTGTTAGGAGGCTGTTAAATTCGCCGACTTAGCTGTTAAACAGAATTACATTTAACACCGTTTTATGTTAATTACCCCGTGCCATAAAAAAACCCGGCGCTACGGCCGGGTTTTGTTTCAAAAATGATCAATTCACTATTGTCGTATGAATTTAGTGGTATTGACTTCATCACCATCGTTGATCTCCAGGACATAGACACCAACTGGCAATTGACTTACATTAATTTGATCGGTAGATAGTTGACCGCTCATCAATGTTTGTCCCATTAGGTTAAAGATGCGATACGCACTGGCTTGCTCGTCAAAATAATTGACGTATAGCACGTTTCCTTGAACTGGATTCGGATACACTGTAAATTCTTCATTCAGTTCTTCTCCAGTATCCAAACTTCTTATGAATTCTACCTCATTCTGCGCAATCGCTCCTCTTGCTGTACCACCGGAAACGCCTGTGATGGTTACTGCATCAATATAAATTTGGTCTGCGTTGGCAGAGGCGTCACACTGGAAACGGAAGCGACCGTCAGTTACAAAGTTGAAGTCGTTGCTTGACATCGTAATAGAAGCCGAATAGAAGTTATTATTCTGGAAATCAGTTCCGCGCGCGTAACTTACCACCGTTTGCCATCCACTGCCATCATTGTATCGGAACCAGAAGTCTTCGCCATTCTCCATGCTGTAGGCATAGAAAAAGAAGGTCACTTCAATCTGATCGAAAGCGGTAAGATCAAACTCAGAGGTTGTCATAGAAGACGCCGTACTACTATTGTCACGAATACGGATGGAATAATTTCCTTCATACGATCTTGAACCAGAATATCGGAAGGCATCTCCTCCGCCGTCGATCCAGCCGTCCCAGCCATTCTCAAAGTAGCTTTCTACCAGTACCGTGTTTGAAGGCACTCCTCCACCCTGAGTGGTCACAGAAAGTGGACTGCTTTCGGCAGAAATATTGTTGGCTTCGTCAAAAGCAATAACCGTAAAACTGTAATTGGTATTTGCTGTAAGACCTCCAACACTGATGTTGGTATTAGTGGTGGTGCCTACGAAACTCCCGTCTTGGTATACATCATATCCGGTTACCTTCACATTGTCGGTGGCAGCATCCCAAGAGAAGTCTACACTGGTTTCGGGGATCAAGGTTGCAATCAAATTAGCCGGTGTGCTAGGCGCCTCCGTATCTGGCGGCGCAAGTGTGGTCACAGCGAGCGTGTTACTCGAAGCAGAAGTATTCCCCACAGCGTCTTTCGCCAGAACCGAGTAATTGTAGGTGGTTGAAGGTTGTAGACCAG
>CAWUKP010000172.1:0-5952 GCA_963922975.1 uncultured Spongiivirga sp.
CCAATATCCTTTAACTCTTGGTAGTATTGTAGCGCTTTATCATAGTCTCCCCCATTCACCGCACTAGAAGCAGCATAGTAAAGGTAGTCTTGATTGCTTTTGTCAATACCATATGCTTGGTACAACTTAACTGCCGCTTCAGAGAAGTTTTTCGCCTTATTATCTTCAATAGCTGAATTCACTAAGTTACCAGCGATCTGACTCAAAATAGTCTCTGCTTCGTTCTTGTATTTGCCTTCTACCATTTTCAAAGCCCCAATAGCCTCATCATATTCTGAAAGATTGTTTGCGGCCTTTCCTTTGAGTAGAAAGTACTGGTCTTTATACTTAGCATTGCCTTCAGCTAAAGAAGCAACGGCTGCTAGCGTCGTTTTTGCTTCAGCAGCTTTTCCGGCTTTCAAGGCCTTTTCTGCGGCCTTCAACTCCTTCTTTTGCGCAAAAGCAACCCCAGAGACTAATGCCATGGCTACGATCATTAATTTCTTCATTGTTCTAAAAATGTTAAATGGGTTAAGTGTTATGTTTTAATTTTCGTTATCTCCTCCTTCAATAGTCGTGCCATCTTCGTTTACCTCAATATCATTGATGTCGTGCACCTCATCATCATCTGGCATTACTTTAGCGACTGCAGCGATCGTATCATCGCCTTTCAGATTGATCAATCGGACTCCTTGTGTGGCGCGCCCCATGACTCTCAGACTTTCCACGGGAAGACGGATAGCGATTCCTGATTTATTGATAATCATCAAATCATCAGCGTCTGTCACATTCTTTATGGCCACTAATTTACCAGTTTTTTCGGTAACAGAGATGGTCTTGACCCCTTTTCCACCGCGATTGGTGATGCGGTAGTCATCTAGCTCTGAGCGCTTTCCGTAGCCATTCTCTGAAACTACAAGGATATTACTGTCCATATCGTTTACGGCAATCATACCGACAACCTCATCGTTGGCATCCGCCAAAGTGATCCCACGCACTCCAGAAGCATTTCTACCCATAGGTCGTGTTTTGCTTTCTTCAAAACGAATGGCCTTTCCAGATTTGACCGCTAGCATGACTTGGCTATTTCCTGTAGTCAATTTAGCTTCTAGCAATTCGTCATCTTCTTTGATGGTAATCGCGTTGATACCATTTACTCTAGGACGCGAGTATTGTTCCAAAGAGGTCTTTTTCACCTGACCTTTCTTCGTTGCCATAATCACGTAATGATTGTTGATGTACTCGTCGTCTTTCAAGTCTTGCGTACAGATGAAAGCTTTCACCTTATCCTCACGATCAATATTGATCAAATTCTGAATGGCTCTTCCTTTGGAAGTCCTACTTCCTTCTGGAATTTCGAAGACACGCATCCAGAAACACTTTCCTTTTTGGGTGAAGAACAACATGTATTGATGGTTTGTTCCCACGAAGAGATGCTCCAGGAAGTCTTCATTTCGAGTGGTAGAAGCTTTTTGCCCTACTCCACCTCTGTTCTGCGTCTTGTATTCGGAAAGAGAGGTGCGCTTGATATATCCTGCATGTGAAATCGTAATCACCACTTTTTCGTCAGGAATCATATCTTCAATACTGAAGTCGCCACCTGCATAGTTGATCTCTGAGCGACGTTCATCGCCGTATTTCTCTTTAACCTCCAGCAATTCTTCCTTGATGATGTCCATTCTACGCTCTTTGCGCGCCAGAATATCTTTCAAATCTTCGATGGTTTTCATCAACTCCTCGTACTCTGCACGCAGCTTATCTTGCTCCAGCCCTGTAAGCTGACGTAAGCGCATTTCAACAATGGCGCGTGCTTGAATCTCTGTAAGTTCAAAACGCTCCATCAGCTTCGCCCTTGCTTCATCAGCATTGGCAGAGGCTCGAATGAGGGCGATCACCTCGTCAATATTGTCTGAAGCAATGATGAGTCCTTCGAGTATGTGTGCGCGTTCTTGGGCCTTTTTCAATTCATACTCGGTACGTCGCACCACCACTTCGTGACGGTGATCTACGAAGTGACCGATCATCTCCTTCAAATTCAGTAATTGTGGTCTACCATTGACCAGTGCAATATTGTTTACACTGAAAGAAGATTGCAATGCCGTGTACTTGTAGAGCGTATTCAAAACGATGTTAGGTATAGCATCGCGTTTTAGCACATAAACAATGCGCATCCCATTACGATCTGACTCGTCCCGAATCGTAGAAATACCTTCAATCTTTTTATCATTCACTAGGTCGGCAGTCTTCTTGATCATATCTGCCTTATTCACCTGATATGGAATTTCGGCAACCACGATAGACTCACGTCCGTTTACTTCTTCCATGGTTGCTTTGGCGCGCATCACTACGCGACCACGACCTGTTTTGAACGCTTCGCGTACTCCGTCGTATCCGTAGATGATTCCTCCTGTGGGAAAATCAGGGGCTTTGACGTGCTGAATCAATTCGTCAATCTCAATGTCCGAATTCTCAATATAGGCAACGGTTCCGTCAACTACCTCGCTGAGATTATGAGGCGGCATATTCGTGGCCATCCCTACAGCAATACCAGAGGCTCCATTCACCAAAAGATTAGGCACTCTAGTGGGTAGAACAGTAGGCTCTTTTAAAGAATCGTCGAAATTCAATTGATGGTCTACTGTATCCTTGTCGATATCTGCCAACATGTCTTCCGAAATCTTCCGCATACGTGCCTCGGTATAACGCATCGCTGCGGGACTATCGCCGTCTACCGACCCGAAGTTTCCCTGTCCGTCTACCAACATGTAGCGTAAACTCCACTCCTGTGCCATACGCACCATCGTATCGTAAACTGAGGTGTCGCCGTGTGGGTGATATTTACCTAAAACTTCACCGACAATTCTTGCTGATTTCTTGTACGCACGGTTGCTAAGTACTCCTAATTCATACATCCCGTACAATACTCTTCGGTGTACGGGCTTGAGGCCATCTCTGACATCTGGTAAAGCACGTGACACAATGACCGACATCGAGTAATCGATGTAGGCAGATTTCATTTCATCTTCAATGTTGATCGGGATTAATTTCTCTCCTTCAGCCATAATATAAAACGTCTACTATTTTATCGTTTCACAATCGTGGCAAGATACGATATTTGCTCGTTTTCAGAAGTATTGCCCCCTCAATTTTAAAAGGATTTATTAACAATATTTAACGCTTCGATCTTAATAAATAGAAATGCCTTTTTTTTGTTTTCGGCTCAATTTTTTGTCATTTAGTCAGCACTTGTTGTACAACGGTATAATTTTTGGTATTTTTCAATATCTAAACACAAATGAAGCGAAAGGAATTTTAGAAGATGGATGATAATTTTTCCCCAAAAGTCAAAGACGTAATTGCCTTTAGCAAAGAAGAAGCGTTACGCCTTGGTCATGATTTTATAGGCACCGAGCATTTGATGCTTGGCCTACTGCGCGATGGTAATGGCAAGGCCATCAATATTTTAAATGCGATGGATGTTGATCTTGATACGTTACGAAGAAAAGTAGAAATCTTGAGTCCTGCCAATCCGAATATTCAAAATGCCGGTAACGAAAAAAAGAATTTACATTTAACTCGTCAAGCAGAGCGCGCCTTAAAGACTACTTTTTTAGAGGCAAAACTCTTTCAAAGTACTTCGATCAACACAGGACACTTGTTGCTGTGCATTCTTCGGAATGAAAATGATCCAACAACCAAATTGCTCAACAAACTGCGAGTTGATTACGAAAACGCCAAAGAACAGTTTAAATATATGTTAGCAAACGAATCAGATGGTGAAGATATCTTTGAATCACCTGCCTCAGAGTCTTTCTCTGACGATGGCGGCAACGAAGACGAAGCGAGAGAGAATCCTTTCAACTCCCCTTCTGGCAACGCCAATAAAAAGTCCAAAACTCCTGTCTTAGATAATTTTGGAAGAGACCTTACCAACCTGGCAGAACAAGGGAAACTTGATCCGGTAGTTGGAAGAGAAAAAGAAATACAGCGCGTCTCGCAAATCTTGAGTCGCCGTAAAAAGAACAATCCTCTGCTTATTGGTGAGCCTGGGGTTGGAAAATCTGCAATCGCAGAAGGACTGGCCTTACGTATCATCAAAAAGAAAGTTTCACGTATCCTCTATGGAAAACGCGTGGTTACGCTAGACCTCGCCAGTTTAGTAGCGGGCACCAAATACCGTGGGCAGTTCGAGGAGCGCATGAAGGCGGTGATGAACGAGCTTGAGAAGAATGATGACATCATCTTGTTCATCGACGAGATTCATACGATCGTTGGCGCTGGAGGTGCCACAGGAAGTCTAGACGCTTCGAATATGTTCAAACCCGCGTTGGCACGAGGTGAAATTCAATGTATTGGTGCGACTACCTTAGACGAGTATCGTCAGTATATTGAAAAAGACGGTGCGCTAGAACGTCGTTTCCAGAAAGTGATGGTAGAACCTACCACCGTGGAGGAAACCGTAGAAATTCTCAACAATATCAAAGAGAAGTACGAAGATCACCACAATGTTGAGTACACGGAAGAGGCCATTACTGCCTGTGTGAAGTTGACCAATCGGTATATGACTGATCGCTTTCTTCCAGACAAGGCAATTGATGCCTTAGATGAAGCTGGCTCGCGGGTACACATTACCAATATGGACGTCCCCAAACAAATTCTAGAGTTAGAGCAGAAGCTAGAGGAAGTGCGAGAGCTCAAAAACACCGTGGTGAAGAAGCAGAAGTACGAAGAAGCCGCCAAACTAAGAGACGACGAAAAGCGCCTTGAAAAAGAATTGGCGACCGCGCAGGAGAACTGGGAAGAGGAATCAAAACTTCACCGAGAAACCGTTTCTGAGGAGAACGTGGCGGATGTCGTTTCTATGATGACCGGCATTCCCGTAAATCGAATTGCACAGACCGAAAGTAACAAGCTTGCCGAATTACCCGAATTGATCAAAGGAAAAGTGATTGGGCAGGACGAGGCTGTTGGTAAGGTCGTAAAAGCTATCCAACGAAATCGAGCGGGTCTTAAAGATCCCAATAAACCTATCGGATCCTTCATTTTCTTGGGCCAGACAGGTGTGGGTAAAACCCAGTTAGCGAAAGTATTGGCAAAAGAACTCTTTGACTCGGAAGATACGCTTGTACGCGTAGACATGAGTGAATACATGGAAAAATTTGCCGTATCACGATTGATTGGAGCGCCTCCAGGATACGTCGGCTACGAAGAAGGCGGACAACTCACAGAAAAAGTGCGAAGAAAGCCCTATTCGGTAGTATTGCTGGATGAAATTGAAAAAGCGCATCCCGATGTGTTCAATATGCTATTGCAAGTGCTGGATGATGGCTATTTAACGGATAGCCTAGGCAGAAAGATCGACTTTAGAAATACCATTATCATCATGACGTCTAATATCGGAGCGCGTCAATTGAAAGACTTCGGAGCTGGCGTTGGTTTTGGCACTTCTGCCAAGAAAGCACAGGCAGATGACCATGCACGCAGCGTCATTGAAAATGCATTGAAAAAAACCTTCGCACCAGAATTCTTGAACCGTGTTGACGATGTCGTCGTCTTCAATCCGTTGGAAAGAGAACACATTCACCAAATCATCGATATTGAATTGGCTAAATTGTTTGGGCGTATCAAAGACCTTGGTTACGATTTAACCTTAAGCGAAAAAGCCAAAGATTATATCGCTGACAAAGGTTTTGATAAGCAATATGGTGCTAGACCGCTCAAGCGTGCCATTCAAAAGTATATTGAAGACGCCCTTGCGGAAGAGATCATCAACACCAAACTTGAAGAAGGTGATAGCATCTTTATGGATTTGGATGAAGACAAAGAAGAACTAACAATTTCAATTAAAAAACAAGAAACGACCGAGTAAAAAAGCTGCGCAGTAACATATCGTTTTATCCGTAGAAAACATTTTGCTCCCCCTCTCAAAATGTTAGAAAAAAGAATCCTTGATTTCTGTGAAATAGAAATCCA
>CAWUKP010000173.1:0-5941 GCA_963922975.1 uncultured Spongiivirga sp.
GCAAACACAGAAAGTCCACCGTGGCCTTTCGCGATATTGTTAATCAATTCCTGAATCAATACAGTTTTACCTACCCCGGCACCACCAAAAAGACCGATCTTTCCACCTTTGGCGTAAGGTTCGATCAAGTCAATTACTTTGATACCCGTAAAAAGGACCTCGGTAGACGTTGATAAGTCTTCGAATTTCGGCGCTTCACGGTGAATAGGCAATCCATCTTCACCTTCCTTTGGAAGATCTCCAAGGCCATCAATCGCATCACCAATTACATTGAAAAGTCGTCCGTATACATCGTCGCCAATTGGCATCTGGATTGGATTTCCTGTAGCCACTACTTCTGTACCTCGGCTCAATCCGTCGGTAGAATCCATCGAGATACTACGCACGGTGTCCTCACCAATATGTGACTGAACTTCAAGAACCAATTTTGTTCCGTCTGCATTTTCAATTTCCAAAGAATCGTAAATTCTAGGAAGCTCGGCACCTCCAGCAAATGCTACATCTACAACTGGTCCGATAATTTGGGCAACTTTTCCTGTGACTTTAGACATTCCTAAGTATTTTTAGTAAGAAAGATATGTTGTATAACACGTTGATTTTCGCGGTGCAAAGATATGTTTTTAATTCAAAATCAAAGACTCAACTCCAGGATTTTTTGGGAGGATTCTGAATAGCATTTGACAGCTGGAAGAAATCTGCTCGTTTCGCTTCTGGTAGCCCTCAAAAATTCGTTAAAAAGTATCCTCGTAAGTACCATTGATAAAACTGAGCACATAAAAAAACCGCGCTTTTACAGCGCGGTTTTTTCTATATCAATAGCTTCCCTTAATTGATCAAATTCGGTGGGAAGAATACGTTGAAATTTCCAGGGTCTGGTAAAGCTCCAGCTTCACCAAAATTAGAACCATATGTTTCGTCAATAGCTAACAAAAATGCAGCAGCTACTAAAGAGTGACCTCTTGGGGTCGGATGCACACCATCCAAAGAAAAGGAACCACCAAAAATCAATTCGCCAGATAAGACAAAATCACCATAAGGAACGCCTTGGGTTGCTACTTGATTCAAAAGGGCATTGGCATCTACAAAGGCAAGTCCGTTACTCGTTGCCACAGATTGTATAGTAGCATTGAACGCCGCAGTAGCAGTCGCAATGCTTGCTTGCTCCTCAGGGGTTAAGACCCATTGATCCGCTAGCGGCAGTGATACTCCTTCTGCTGAGAATTGTGCTGCAACGGCTGGAGGCAATCCTTGCATTTCCAATGCTGCTGCAACATCCTCATTCACCGTACCGATAAGACTTCTTGTGGTAAGTACCAATAAATCATTCTCCGTGGCTTGTCTTGCTTGTCCGTAGGTAGTACCCAGAAGGTTTGCTACCAATGGAGCCGCCTGCGCAGGAAGACCAAAAGACTGCACGAAGGCAGGAAAATCTGGACTTGCATTCAAAGCACCTGCGATTTGAGCAGAAAGGTCTGTCAAATCTTCATCTCTAATAACAACTGCACTAGCTGCGTCAGTGCTAAACACAATACTGCGGTCTGCCTCGCCCAATGCTGCAAAAATCAAATTGATTTGACTAAAAACACCATTTAAGGTTGGGATAAGGGGGCCAAAACTAGGATTGGATGGATCCAACGGATTGTGAGGTACGGTTGTAAAGAAAGGAGCGGAGGTTACATCAGGAATATTAGCTACTACTCCTTGTGCGCCGTTTGCCGTTAACGCTGCTACCAAATTACTATAGGTAGAAGCAAAAACATTTGTATCAGTAATATCAGTTCCTCCGTAGGTAGAAGGGTCTAAATTTCCTTCTTGAACCATGCCTGTACCACCTGAGGTAGCATAGCTTAGCACATCATTGTTTCCTATCCAAAGAGAGAAAAAGGTTGGATTTTGCGCAACAGCGTCGCCTATGATCGTAGCTCCAGGTGATGAAGCCATTCGTCCAAAATAGGGATTCAGTGTTCCATATCCAGGAAAGCCTAAATGGAAACTCTTGGCACCAGGAACGCCCATATTGTTCACAGGTCCTACATTCATGGTGATGTCTGTGGAAGGAACAATTCCAAAGGTTGCGGCATCTGTGCCTAAAACAGAGATTCCCGCTCCGTCAAAGTATAATCTTGGTGGAAAATTTGGATCGATTCCACCAGGAAGCGCAGAAGCAAAACCACCTACATTATCGCTCATCAAAGGCTGCGTAAACGCACCTCCTCCAACTTGTGCGAATGTTTGCGCCATGATATTTGGAAAGGAACTTTGCTGACCTCCTATAAACAAGGCATTATCCATAAAACCAGCGGTTAGCGAGTTTCCTAGCGCCACATAGTTTGAAAAATCTGCTTGACCAGCGGTCAATTCTACAGCTGGTGGACCCACCACTGGATCGTTGTCATCATCCTCACAGGCTACAAAAAAGCTTGCTGCAAGAAACAACCAAAAATATCTTCTTAAATGTATCATCATGTATGCTTTGAATTCTTTTATAAATTGTTGATCGTCCAAGAAATATAGTACTGAGACCCTATAAATCCTGTACCGAAGGCAGTAAAGTATTCATCCCCCAATAAGTTGGTAGCTCCAGCTTTGAAAGAAGACTTCAGAGAAGGCACTCGATAATTGATCTGTGCATCTAAAACATGGTACGATGGCACGTCACCATTACCAAAAGAAGCTTGCCAGAAGAAGGAATCACTCCATCTCCAAGCTACATTGAAACCGAAGTTTTCAAAAAGGTCTGTATTTCCAAAAGTAGCTTTTACCTTGTGCTCAGGTGTGTTGAAGTTGGTCTGGAAATCAGGATCAGAGGCTTGGTCGAAATCAAGCTTAGCGTATGTATAATTGACGCCTAAGTCAAAATTGCCAAGTACTTTCCCGTTTACGGCAACTGAACCTCCATACGAACTTACATCTGCACTAGAGTTCGTGTAGGCCTGATACACTTGCGTATCTCCGTTTATCAAGGCATCCACCGCAAAAGGTCTTGAAGTTGTTGGGTTGATGTCTGAGAAATCAACATTTCCGTAAAGCGGTGTGATTACGTTGATGGTAGAAATGAAATCATCGTATGTATTGTAATAGGCGCTCAGGTCAACAATAAATCTACTGTCGAACTTACCACGATATCCCACTTCAAAAGAGGTTACTTGCTCAGGCTGAATAGTGCCAGGATTCGAAATCTGCAAAGCTGCAGGGTTTCCTGTGGCTGCAAAAGCCTGCGCCGAGGAAGCAGAGAAAGAATTCTCATAGGCCGAACGACCCACTGCTTCCACTGTTGCTGGTAAACCATAATCGTTCTGTGCAGTAGCACTTAATGGACGCGTTCTAACATCACGATCCAAATTGTCTTCTGCTGAACCAACCAATACCGCACGACCTACATCTAATCCAATAAAAAGATCTTGCGTCGTTGGGTTTCTAAAACCAGTTTGGTACGATGCTCTTAAGTTGTGGTTTTTCATTTCACCCAAGGTGTAACCCAAAGAAACACGAGGTGAGAAGAAACCATCAAACAACTCAGACTTATCAAAACGAACAGACCCTGTAAACTTGAAACGTTCGTCGTTATCCAAATATTTCTGAATTTGAGTGTACACCCCTACTTCCGAGTAGCCAATAGGCCCATCCGTATCAGTGTAGATGGTTCCACCAGAATTCAAGACATAGCGTCTAAATGAACCACCAACTTGAATATCCGCAAATTCACCAGTAAGATGACTAAAATTGTAATTGGCATCTACATGGTAGAATTTAGAGTTGTCTTGGAATCTTGATCCCGTAGCGAGGTCTGGATCGTTAATTACTCTGTTGAAGGTAGCTTCAAACTCTGGAGTACCAGGAATCAATCTACCAGTATCTGCCGCGGCACGTGCAGCAGCATGTGCTTGTGCATCCGTGGCGCCTCCGAAAGTAGCACCTACATAGGTGTTGATGTAATCGCCGAACCATTCCGTATCACCTTTCCAGGCGCGGTTGATATTGATTCCGGTGAACACCATATCATAAGAGTTTCCTGCTTTATCTGCGGTAACATATCCTCGTAAGAAGAAGTTGTCGTTCTTGAATTCAACCTTGTGTTGCTGCAAGAAGAAGTCTTTAATGTTGTAGCGGTTGGCTCCTTGATAAATAGTATTACCACTACCAATCTTTCCTTGGTAGATGATCTCGAAGTCATCTGCAAATGGGCGATAGTGAACCGCGAAGTCTGCTTTGATGTTCTCCGCGTTGTAGTTGGTCAATTCTCTTTCGTTATATCCCGTTCTACTTACTACCACATCAGGAACAATTCCTAATCCGCCAGCAGCAGCGCGAATGTTTGTAGATACCTCATCACCGTATACGTTGATACCGTCATAGTCAAGGTCTGCTCGTGTGCGACCTTCTACAAATTTGTCTACTTCGCTTGTAGCAAACCAGTCCGTTCCTCGGATGTAAGAGAAGTTGGCTTTAGCCGCTAGTTTGTCGCTGAACTTGTGCGCGGCACGAATTCCAAAATCAATGTATTCGTTGTCTCCAGCAGCTTCTTGCGAGGTCAATCCTGTTTTGATATAGCCGCTAATTCCGCTTACATCAAATGGACTTTTACTGCGCATGAAAAGGATTCCGTTGAAGGCATTCGCACCATACAGAGCAGAAGCCGCACCTGGTAGAATTTCCACACTCTGTACGTCCGTTTCCACCATTCCTAAGAGATTACCCAGGGGGAAGTTCAGGGCAGGTGCTGCATTGTCCATTCCGTCCACCAATTGCATAAATCTTGAGTTGGCGAAGGTGGCAAAACCTCTTGTATTGATCGATTTAAACGTTAAACTGTTGGTGTTGATATCAACGCCTTTTAAGTTTTCAAGTCCGTCGTAAAAATCTGAAGATGCCGTGTTTTTGATATCCTTGATTCCAAAACGCTCTACCGTAACAGGGGATTCGAAAATTCGTTCAGGAGTTCGAGAAGCTGAGATAACGATCTCTTCCAAGAAGGTCGCCTCTTCAGCCATGGTCACTTCTACATTTTGATTGTTTGCGGTAACCTCCGCAGATTGCGCGGAAAAACCAATACTCGTAAAATTCAAAGTGAAGGGTGGTGTTTGGTCAGTTTCCAAACTAAACAATCCGTCAAAGTCAGTGACGGCGCCATCTGCAGTGCCTTCGACAACAACGTTTACGCCAGGCACGGGCTGGCCATTATTGTCTACAACTTTACCTGAAACTTTGGTCTGGGCAAAAGTTGCCACACAGCAAAACAGGCTCAACATAGATAAAAGTGCTCTCATCATTAAATTAGGGTTAAATTATGGCGAACAAGATACACTTTTTTGAGTATTTGCAACAAAAAAGGCTAGAAAATTGCAATATCCCTATTCGACCGTCACAGATTTTGCCAAATTCCTTGGCTGGTCTACGTTACAGCCTCTCATTACGGCAATGTGATAGGACAATAATTGCAACGGAATTGTGGTGAGAAGTGGGGTAAATGCTTCATAAGTCTCAGGCACTTCGATCACGTAATCTGCGAGTTCTCTGACGACGTGATCTCCTTCAGTAACAACTGCAATAATTTGACCGGCTCGCGACTTAATTTCCTGAATATTACTCACCACTTTGTCATAGTGCCCCTTCTTAGTGGCGATCACCACCACGGGCATTTGCTCGTCGATGAGCGCAATAGGACCGTGTTTCATTTCGGCAGCAGGATAGCCCTCTGCGTGTATGTATGAAATCTCTTTAAGCTTCAACGCGCCCTCCAAAGCCACAGGGAAATTATACCCGCGCCCTAGATACAGGAAGTTGGCAGCGTCTTTGTATTTCTCAGAAATGGCCACGACGTGATCATTGGCTTTCAGTACTTTTTCAACCTTAGAAGGGATCAACTCCATCTCTTGTAGATAGTAATGATAGTCGCTATTTGACAAGGTACCTTTAGCTAACCCGAGCTTCAGCGCAATTA
>CAWUKP010000174.1:0-5924 GCA_963922975.1 uncultured Spongiivirga sp.
CAAGCACCACTTCTGCTACAAAGCGCACCAGCGGGTCCCATGCGCTTAACAGTTCTGCTGTGATACTCGCAGAAAGCAAGACAATGGCAATGTTGATGAAATTGTTCCCCACTAAAATGGTAGCCAGCAAACGTTTTGGATGTTCTAAAAGACGGGCAACGATATTTCGTTTTTTCGAATCAGATTCAGCTGCTTCGTTAACATCCATGGAGGATAACGAAAAAAAGGCCACTTCTGCACCAGAAATCATGGCAGAGCAGCATAAAAGAATGAAGAGTACAATAAACTTCGTAATCAGCAGAGTTTCGATACCTGCAAAGAGAAAAATGCTAAGACTGGCGGGTTCCGGGTCCAAAGACGTACAATTGGTTAAACTTAGAACGGAAGATCGTCGTCTTCCGTTTCGCTTGCGAAAGAATCCTCCTTCTGAGGTGTTTCAACAGCTTTAGCCGCTGAAGGTTTAGGTGTAGACGCAACAGGTTGTCCTGCAGGTGCTTGTGCGTCTTTTTTCGTAGTCAAAAAGGTGAAATCTACCACTTGGATTTCTGTAGAGTAACGGGTATTGCCCTGATCATCTTGCCACTGACGGTTCTTGATGCGACCTTCTACATAGATGCGGTCTCCTTTACTCAAGTATTTTTCACAAATCTCTGCGGCCTTATTGCGAACCACAATGTTGTGCCACTCCGTATTGGTTACTTTCTCGCCAGTAGTTCTATTTGTGTAGGTTTCATTCGTGGCTAAAGGAAATCTGCCGATGCAGCCGCCACCTTCAAAATAGTGCATTTTCACTTCATCTCCGAGATGTCCGATCAACATCACCTTATTCAATGTTCCACTCATGTTTGTCTGTTATTGGGTGTATTTCAAATGTACAAAAAAAGCAGTGCTAGATAAAATCTAACGACTCCACAAAATTATGTATTAAAACAGGAACAGGATAGTCCTTTAAGGCATTCATAGGAATCTTTTCTCCTGCTATCTTCTTCACAGAAACATGCCAAAAGGTGGTATAAATATGCTGATGAGAAAGTTTATGTACAATGGGTACATCGTTATTTTTTTTCACAGCAAGTACTTCTGTGTTTTCAAGTTTTTCATGTTTCACAATCTCTTTCTGGGATATCATTTTTCCTTCTATCAAAGGAAACTGAAACAACTTATGCCAAATGCCTTTATCGACTCTCTGCTCCACAACAGTTTCGTCTTGCTCACTTTGAATAAAAAGGTAATTGAAATATCGTTCCTTTACTTTGAGCTTCTTCAGTTTTACTGGAAGCTCTTCTATCTTATTAGTTGCCAAAGCAACACAGCTTTGCTGAATGGGGCAATGCAAGCAGTAAGGACTTTGAGGCTTGCATTGAGTAGCTCCAAATTCCATAATCGCCTGATTAAAGGTTGCAGGTTGCGTAGGATCGATCAATTGTTGGGCGAGTGCTTTGAATTCCTTCACCCCTTGCGTACTATTGATGGGTGTTTTGATACCAAAATGTCGTGCCAGTACTCTGTAGACGTTCCCGTCCACCACAGGAGTCGGTTCATCAAAACAAATGGAAGCAATGGCACTTGCTGTGTAGTCTCCAACGCCTTTGAGTTGTTTTAAGCCTTCGTAGTCATTGGGGAACTGACCGTTCAGTTCGTAGGCCACATATTTGGCCGTATGGTGAAGATTGCGTGCACGGGTATAGTAACCAAGGCCCTGCCAAAGCTTCAACACCTTTTCTTCAGAGGCATCGGCAAGAGCATTGACCGTGGGAAAAGTGTCTACAAACCTTTGGTAATAAGGCAGACCTTGTTGCACCCTTGTTTGTTGTAAAATAATTTCAGAAAGCCAAATGCGGTAGGGCTCTTTAGTCTGTCGCCACGGAAGGGTTCTCTTATTTTCTAAGTACCACGTAATCAGATTTTTAGAAAAAGTATCCATTGTCATTCATAAAAAGCAAAAATAGCCATTCTACGAGGCTTTTTTAAAACTTTAGCATTCAGCAGATTAATGAATTTATTTTTTATATTTGCACGCCCGACTAGAAAATTAGAATTAATTCCTAAACCTAAAATAGTAATGACTAAAGCAGATATTGTAGCTCGAATTTCGGAGAAGAGCGGAATGGAAAAAGGCGACGTTCAAACTGTAGTAGAATCTTTTATGGATGAAGTGAAATCGTCTTTGGAAAGTGGAGACAATGTGTACTTGAGAGGTTTCGGTAGTTTTATCATCAAAACTAGAGCCGAAAAAACCGGAAGAAACATCTCAAAGAACACAACCATTAAAATTCCTGCGCACAATATTCCTGCATTCAAACCTGCAAAAATATTTGTAGAGAGTGTAAAGAGCAATGTTCAAGTAAAATAACTATACCAATATGCCGAGCGGTAAGAAAAGAAAAAGACATAAGGTAGCCACGCACAAGCGTAAGAAAAGAAGAAGAGCTAACCGCCACAAGAAGAATAAGTAGCGCAACGGCTACTTATTCTTTTTTAAAAAGACATTCATCGTTCCTTGACATAGCGTGTATAGAGATTGCTCGTCGGCAATACTCCAAGCGCTATCGGTACAGAATACCTGTGAAATTTTGTTTAATCCATTCCGATACTTCAATCGGGATAAAAATTGAAATAGAGTGAATACTGAACTCATTATTAGATCCAGTGACTCTGCAGTAGATTTTGCCTTATTAAAGGATGGAAAACTGATCGAACTTCACAAAGAGCATGAAGACAATAAATTTACGGTAGGCGATATTTTCTTAGCCAAAATCCGTAAACCCGTTCCCGGTCTTAACGCAGCTTTTGTGGACGTGGGTTATGAAAAAGATGCTTTTTTGCATTATCACGACCTCGGCCCCAAGCTGACATCTCTTTTAAAGTTTATCAAACGTGTAAGCGCAGGTAAAGTCAGAGATTTTTCTCTGAAAAATTTTCCTTTCGAACCTGAAATTAACAAAGACGGTCGCATCACCGAGGTGTTGCACGCCAATCAATCTTTGTTAGTCCAAATCGTTAAAGAACCTATTTCTACCAAAGGACCCAGAATTAGTTCTGAGTTGTCCATTGCTGGTAGATATATGGTGCTAGTTCCTTTCTCAGACCGCATTTCTGTTTCTCAGAAAATCAGCAGCAAAGAAGAAAAGGATCGATTAAAGCGACTGGTGCAAAGCATTCGCCCAAAAGGTTTTGGTGTGATTGTAAGAACGGTTGCGGAAGGAAAGAAAGTTGCAGAACTGGATAAAGACTTGCAGAATTTGGTGTCTAAGTGGACATCGATGTGCAAAAAAATTCCAAGGGCATCGCACCCGTCTAAAGTGTTAAGTGAAATGAGTAGAGCCTCGGCCATGGTTCGAGACCTGTTTAATGATCAATTCACTGGCATTCAAGTAGACGATGAGCAATTATGCCTAGAGATCAAAGACTATGTAGCAAGCATAGCACCTAACAAAGAATCCATCGTAAAAAATTACAAATCAAAAGTTCCCATCTTCGAAAAGTACGGCATCGAACGCCAGATCAAAACGGCTTTCGGGCGTACAGTAAGCATGAGTAAAGGAGCCTATCTCGTTATCGAGCATACAGAAGCCCTTCATGTGGTAGATGTCAATAGTGGAAACCGATCCAATAAAGCCAAGAATCAAGAAGATACTGCTTTAGAAGTAAACATGATCGCTGCCTCTGAACTCGCAAGACAACTTCGGTTGAGAGATATGGGGGGTATCATTGTGGTTGACTTTATAGACATGACCAATGCGCAAAATCGACGTAAGTTGTTCGATCATTTGCGAAAAGAGATGAGTTCTGATCGTGCCAAGCACAAGATTTTACCACCAAGTAAATTTGGCCTTGTGCAAATTACACGACAACGGGTTCGACCTGAAATGAATATTCAAACTCGGGAAGAAAACCCTAACGAGAACGGAACTATTGAAGCACCTATCGTCTTGATCGATAAAATCCAGAATGATTTTATCAAATTATTGAATAAGCAAGGTGCCAATAAAAAACTGATGTTGAGTACGCACCCTTTTGTGGCCGCGTATTTGACTAAAGGATTGCATTCCATCCGCTCTAAATGGTTTTTAGAGCACAAAAAATGGGTAAAAATATTGCCCAGAGACGCTTACACGTATTTAGAGTATCATTTCCATGACGGAGAAGGAAATGTACTCAAAGCCTAATCAAAAAGCCCGCATCGATAGATGCGGGCTTTTTTTATGCGCAAACATGAGATTCATTATCTAAGTCTTATTTAGTAGTTTTGAAGGCATGAGCACTATTTCCGTGAATTGTCCGAACTGCCAAGATCCCATCAGTGATGAGTCTACTTTTTGTAAAAACTGCGGCAATAAAATAGACCTTCCTCGCATAAGTACAAGAACCTTGTTTTCAGATTTTCTAGAGAATGTACTCGGCTGGGATAACAAGTATTTCCGAACGCTCTTCATGCTCTTTAGAAATCCTAAACAACTAGCTGCAGAGTATTTTCAAGGGGCTCGAAGAAAGTACATGAATCCCATAGGTTTCTTTGCCATAGGCATGACCCTCTCCATCTTATTATTCAGCATCTTTCAGGAAGAATATATGGCCATTAGCCTTGAATCGGCCAAAGCACAAACTCAATTGATGGCTGAGAAACTCGGTGGGCTTTATGCCGATGCTGACTTTCAACAACAACAACTTGCACTCAATCAAAAGCTACAAGGTTGGATTTTGAGATACTACAACATCGCGAGTTTTTTACTGTTACCGGTGTATGCCTTCATCGCTTTTTTGGTGTTTAGAAAGCCGCTCAATTACGGGGAGCATTTAGTGATTTCAACCTACATCCAGGGAGTCAGTTTTTTGATTTCCTCTTTGCTATTTCTGCTGAGTATTTTTGTATCGCCTTTCGCTTTGACCTTTTCGGTGGTGGCCCTCTTTTTCCTTTATCTCTACGTCTATGCCAAAATTTATGGATTGGGCATACCAGAAATTCTACTGAAGATATTGCTGTTCTTTGCAGTGGTGATGATCCTGTTTATTGTATTTCTCATTCTCGGATTTTTAATCGGCTACCTGCTAGCGCGTTTTGATTTAATTGATCCGTCAGTTGTAGTTCCTACGCTTAAAGAATGAAAAAGAACACCACAGTAACCGTTGCTGAAGCCACCAAGAAGCTGGAGCACTACTGCGCCTATCAAGAGCGATGCCATCAAGAGGTAGTCCAGAAGTTAAAAAGTCTGAACATGATCCCACAGGCCATTGACCACATTGTCGCACACCTCATCTCCCATGATTATTTGAATGAAGAACGCTTCGCGCGAAGTTTTGCTCGTGGAAAGTTCAACCAAAAAGCGTGGGGAAAAAACAGAATTATTCGTGAACTACAACTTCGGCAGATTTCCAAATTCAACATCAAGGCCGCCTTATCCGAAATTGACGAAACACAGTATCTCGAGAAATTGAACGAGCTAGCTCAAAAACGATGGGCATTACTTCCTGAGAAAAACAGCTATAAGAAAAAGAAAAAGGTGGCGGATTACCTTTTTTACCGCGGCTGGGAACCGTCGCTAGTCTACGAAAAGATCAACGAATTGTCCCGTTAAGCTTTCTATGGGTACGTACAATGGCTTGTTCGTTCTTCCAATCGATCCAGCGTTGTCCTTTAAAACGGCGCATCAAATTATCAAAGTGACGCATGACAAACACATTGTAAACCGCCTTCCCCAAATTTTTAGGATTTCGAGCAATGGCGCGCAGACTCATTGAAAACCCTGGAGTTAAGTAGCGCATATAGTGCCAATAGCCTTCTGGCATATACAAAACATTACCGTGTTCGAGATCTGCTACATACCCCTTCGCATGCTGCAAGGCAGGCCATTTTTCAAAATCTGGATTGGCAAAATCTATATCCTCTCTTGTGTTGGAGCTGTAAGTTCTAGTACTATAACACT
>CAWUKP010000175.1:0-5880 GCA_963922975.1 uncultured Spongiivirga sp.
GTATCAAATAAATCAAAAAAGTTTGTCTTCTGCTGGCGCCCAAGCACTTCAGCACGGCTACGTCGCGTAGTTTTTCCTTGATATAGATATGAACCGAACTTGCAATTCCAATACAACCTAAGAGCAAAGCAATAAAGGCTGCTAAATTCAAAAACTTACCGAGGTTGCCGTAACTTCGGCCAATACGACGACTGGTACTGGTATGGGTGTCGAGATCTGCGCCCGCCGCATCCAGGACAGGATCGATTGTCTCGTCTAAAAGATCGAGATTCATTTCAGGCGCGACAAAAAAGTATTGATATTCCTTTCTGCTGCCCATTTGCAATAATTCGGTCTGTTCAATAAAGCGGTACGGTACCAGCACTGTTGGCGCTACAGAAGTTGAAAATCCTGACTGACCCGGCATCGAGTTGATAGCGCCTATTATAGGTAATGTTATCACCCCTAATTTGATAGAATCGCCAGCCTGGATGTCGTATTGTAGCAACAAGGTGGCATCTACCAACGCGCCCCCTTTCTCTTGATAGTTTTTTGCTGCGGAAGCGGGTACAGTTTCCAGGGTACCGTAGAACGGAAAGTCGCCTTGCATACCGCGTACCTGTACCAACTTTGCAGCACCATTCTTTGGAAAGGCTGCCATGGAGGCAAAATTTACTTCGTAAGCATCTGCTTCTAAGGAATCGATGATGGCTTGTACCTCTTCATTGGGTTTTTGCCGACTATCAATAATGAAATCGGCACCCATCAGACTTTTTGACTGATTTTGAATATTCTGCTTGAGATTTTCGCTGAATAGCTGAATAGACACCAAGGCGGCAATTCCCAGAATTATGGACGCCATGAACAGGGAAAGTCTGGAAATACTGGCTCTTCCATCGCGCCACGCCATTCGAAACAGCCACGAAACTCCTGCTTTAGAAAGTGGGATACCGCTACTCACTGCGCCAAGGTAGCTTCATTAGACACTATTTTACCTCCTTTTAAGCGAAGAATCTGTTGGGTTCTGTTGGCCAAATCCAAATCGTGCGAGATGATGACCAAGGTGGTTCCCGCTTCTTTATTCAGTTCGAACAACAATTGAATGACTTTTTCACCGGTCTCGTCATCTAAATTTCCCGTGGGCTCATCTGCAAACAATATCGAAGGTGAATTAGAAAAAGCTCTTGCCAAGGCCACGCGTTGTTGTTCACCTCCAGATAATTGCGAAGGATAGTGATGAAAACGATCTGCGAGCCCAACCTTTTCTAACAACTCCATGCCTTTTTTTGCAGCCTGCTTCGCACCTTGCAATTCAAGCGGAACCACTACATTTTCGAGTGCAGTTAAGGTAGGCAGTAACTGGAAATTCTGAAATATGAAACCTACTTCTTTATTGCGCAATTGTGCTCTTCGATCTTCGTCTAAGTCTTGTAATGATTGCCCACAGAGTTCAACCGATCCGGCGTCGGGTTGATCCAAGCCCGCACACAAACCAAGCAAGGTCGTTTTTCCACTTCCAGAGGGTCCGACAATAGAAAAAGTGGCTCCTTGTGCTACTTCGAATGAGATATCGTGCAGGACGGTTAGTTTTTTGGAACCGCTGTGATAGGTCTTCTCGAGGTTCTGTATCTTTAATATCTTTGACATATAGATGTTCAATTTATGGGGATGGAAATGACAAAAAGGAAATTTAAGCAAATGATTTTAGGTGTAAAGACTGGCTGGAGGCCTATTTCCTTAAAGTTTTGTTATTTTTTGAGTTTGGTTCTTGTGCTTTCTTGCGGAAAGGAAAGCTCCCAAAAATCAGCAAACACTTCAGAAGAAACTGAAGCACCAGAAACGACAACTACAACCATTGAAGCAAAGAAGGTGATTCTTTGTTTTGGCGATAGTTTGACCGCTGGCTATGGTTTAGATGATGTAAATGACGCGTATCCAGCAATACTTCAGGAGAAAATAGACTCACTTGATCTCGACTATACGGTGATCAACTCCGGACTTAGCGGTGAAACAACCGCTGGTGGAAGAAGTCGCATCGACTGGGTGCTGAATCAAGAAGTGGATGTTTTTATATTGGAATTAGGTGCCAACGACGGCTTACGAGGAGTCCCGCTTACGGAAACTCGCGAGAACCTTCAAGCCATCATCGATGCGGTACGAGTCAAAAATCCAGAGACTACCATTGTCTTGGCTGGCATGCAATTACCTCCCAACATGGGGCCAGACTATACCACTGAGTTTCGCAAAATCTTTCCGGAATTAGCAACCGAGAATGATCTTTCATTGATTCCATTTCTTTTAAAAGACGTGGGCGGTATCCCTGAGCTCAACCAAGCAGACGGTATCCACCCTACAGCGGAAGGACACCAGCTTTTGGCCAATAATGTGTGGGCAGTTTTGGGAGAAGTACTGCAATAGACTTCGCTTCTGGCAGGTTTCTAATAAGCGGTATACTTACCCTTCGCTAAAAATCCTATAAGTGCGTCAAAAATTGTATCTTGACAATCAAACAGTTACCTACTGTTGATCTCTCCCATTTACGATAGCAACCAATAACCAACAAACCACCAACCATGGCTATCAGTTTTCAGTCCGTAAAAGAAGTAGTTAAAAAACCAGTTGACTGGGTCTTTACTTGGAGTACCATTATATTTCTCGTATTGACTGTCGGAATGCTCATCATCAGTAGTTTTTGCCATATTCCGGGTATCATTGACCACCCTCAATTCACGGACTCATTTGATGGAGTTTTTGTCAAAAAGGTATTAAGTAATGAAGGTAAGTTGTGGTCTTACAGGTTATTCTTTGCCATAGATTTTGTGTGGGCCTTCACCCTATTAACGGCGATTTGGAGATTCATTAAAGGAGCCATAAGAAAGCTTATTACTGACAATCCAGGTCTTGAAAAAAAATTAAGGCGGCTTTTGCGCGGATACGGTTTTTTACTCGTTCTTGCCTATGCCGCAGATGTTGTAGAAAATGTTTGCTATCTAGAGTATTATGAATACCCTAAAACCATTGCTGGGGTAAAGATTGCCTTGTACGCGCTATCATTGTTTGGGTGGCTCCTAGCTATTTTAGACAAATACTTTTACGAGTATTTTCCAACGCTGCTGCGGTTTTTAAAATCTGCATTTTATAGTCTTGTCATTATTGTCATCATTGGGGTATTTTTACCAAAAGCTCCACAGGTTAATTCTATTGTGGTTAATCTCTACGTCCGACCTTATAATTTAGCCATTCTATTGTTGTTAGCTGCTCCGATGTATGCGGTGATGTTAGCACATTACCCCAGTTATTTTAATATTGATGAGCGTCATCGGAAATGGTATCGCGCAAAGCGAAGTTTTTGGCTCATCGGCACCATTTTCTTCAAATATGATTTGAATCAAGAAGCCTATAATACAAGAGCGATTGAAGGACATATCAATTTCATGCTTCGCATCCTCGGACTTCTTTTTTATGTCGCACTTTTTTACCTCATGGCCTACACCTCAGAAATCAACTTTGACTGGTCAATTGCAACCTCTTCTTTGGCTATTACTGTATTGCTCTTAGGTCTTTATTTATTATACTATTTACGAATCGTGAAACAGCAATGGTTGCGCGAAAACGCTTCATTTTTGAAGGAGCGTATTCCTTTTTATGACGGTGATTTCAATAATCCAGATGCCAATGCAGCTAATGCTACTGAAGAAATTCCAGAATCTACCGAAGAGGTGAAGGATGCTGCCTTTTTTGAAAAGGAAGCTCAGAGACGCCTTGAAACGGATCAGGCAAAGGTGATCAAAGCCCAAGATGTCCTAGCCGAAAAAGAAAAGAAACAACTGCAACGTATCCTTCCTCATTTGAAGGTCTATGGTTGGGTTCTTGTGGCTACCATTGTAGCCCATTTTGCGCTCTTAGGCTATTTAGTATCGAACTACTATATGCAGATGGCCGCCCCCGCCCCAGAAAGTCTTTACACCGAACTAGTCGCCTGGATCAGCCTGTTGTGCATTGTGCTGCAAACCGCTTGTTACATTTATTACCGTAGTCTTCGCTCCGTTTTTCGGCTGGTTTTCTTTTCAAAGAGTAATTCTTTCGTGGTGAATGCCTTTTACGTGATGCGAACTATTGTTGTAGATCCAGAGCAGGAAGTACAACTGAACCAAGATCATCTCGACGCCAAGAGAGCACAATTGCAACATTTTTTTGACCAGAAGCCCTTCGGTAAACCCAAGGGAATTCTAAAACTTTTAAAACGATTTAGGCTAGGTGTACTGAGTAACAATATTTTATTTTTGCAAATCACGGCTGGCTTCGGACTGTTGAATATCTTCTTTTTCTTGCTCATTAATAGCATTGATGGAGCACCTTTTTACTTCAACCCTGCCTTGATCATACTTTCTGCATTCTTTCTTTATTACGGTATCATTGTAGTGGTTACCAAAAACTACATCTACTACAGAAATTCGAAAGAAATATTTGCCGTGAAGAATCGCAGACTATTCAATTTTTGTCTAGTTACCGGGGTTTTCTTGTTGGTCGCGTTGAATACTTTAAAAAGCACCTTTCCAAATGAGCTATTCACCTTAGAAGCCATTCCAAGGGAAGAAATTGACAATAATGAACTTAGCTTACAGGATTACCAGTCAGCACTAAACCCAAAACAAACACGATATTTTGTTGGGGCCTATGGTGGCGGTATGAAATCGAATGCCTGGACCTTAACTGTATTGGAAGAATTGCAGAAAACAGACCCTAAGTTCTTGGATAAGGCAGTCGTTTTCTCTGGCGCATCTGGTGGAACCATGGGGATCACTAATTGGACCGCTATTTCAAAAGATTCTTCGAGATCCGAAGCACTACGAGCAGCAATGATTGAAGACATTTCTACGGAACATGTGCTTTCCATGGATCTAACACATATTCTGGGAAGAGATACCTTTCACTATTTATTTACTCCCTTTGTGAATTTGAGTGGTGCAGATCGTTCTTCCAAAGCAATGCAGCGCTATGCAGAATTGGTACGAAATGAAAGGGTCATTGATAGTAAAACTACCTATCGTAGGTTCTGGAAAGAAGTATACCAAAACAATCAGCGTCGCTTTCCGATCACGATTGCCAACACAACCAATGTGCAGGGTAATCAAGGTATGGCTGTTAGTGTGCGATTGGAAGAAAAGCTTCCGTATCCTAATCTGCTCTATCAAAAGGCGGATAACATTCTCGAACTGGAAGTTAGAAACCTAACTACCGGGAAGATTGAAGATAAAACACTATCTTTCTATAATGCCGCTTCTACCTCCAATCGGTTTCCATTAATAAGTCCTGCGGCGAAGATTGAAACCCTCGGACATTTTAATGATGGGGGTATTTATGAGAATTCAGGCTTGCTTTCTGCATTTAAGCTGTTTCGCCAAATGAATGCGGAGGTGAAGGATTTAGATTCGCTTCCTCAGCGCAATGTATTCATCAATATCGTCAACGACAAGAATGCCTATATCCGTAAAACGGTTGAAGATTGTATCCTGGAAGGCATTCGTGTAGATAAGATTAACTACAACACAGAGATCAACGCCATTCTGAATTCCGTTTCGGCGACAGAAATGACTCCTAGATACATCAAGGCTGAGTTAAAGCGTTTGGACAGTCTTCATAAGACCATCGATTTTAAAACGATTTACCTGCCCCACCGTTTTACTGTTGAAGACGTCAGAAACATTTATGGCAAGGAACTATCTACGATTCGGGAAGGCGATTACATTTATGAAATGCTTTACGACTGTGTGGTAGACAACGATAAAAACATTCGTAAATGGAGATTTTCTGATACGGAAGATGGGAGTGCTCCCATTATCGAACCGCCTATGAGTCGGGTGATGGCACCGCAGGCTTACGAATTCATGAGAATGATGG
>CAWUKP010000176.1:0-5790 GCA_963922975.1 uncultured Spongiivirga sp.
TCTCGTTGAGTTTCATCAAGGCTTCTACAGGTGTCAAGGTATCGATGTCTGTATGCAGAATTTCGTCCTTCACTTCTTCCAGCAAAGGATCGTCTAAGTTAAAGATACTCAGCTGCATTTCATTTTGAACCGCCTTTAACGAATCTGTTAACTGCTCGCTGCTATGCTCTTTCTCAAGCTTCTTCAGAATCTTATTGGCCTTGCGGATGACCTGCTGCGGCATCCCCGCCATTTTGGCTACATGGATACCAAAACTGTGGTGACTGCCTCCTTTTTCCAACTTGCGCAGAAAAATCACTTTGTCTTTCAGTTCTTTCACCGAAACATTGTAATTCTTAATACGATCAAAGGTTTCTGTCATCTCATTCAATTCGTGGTAGTGCGTGGCGAAAAGCGTTTTAGCTTTCGACGGGTGCTCGTGTAAATATTCAGAAATGGCCCATGCAATGGAAATACCGTCGTAAGTACTCGTACCACGTCCAATTTCATCTAACAACACCAAACTGCGCTCCGAAATGTTGTTTAGGATGGAGGCTGTTTCATTCATTTCGACCATAAATGTAGATTCTCCCAGAGAAATATTGTCGCTCGCCCCAACTCTTGTGAAGATTTTATCCACAATACCCATACTTACCTTTTCCGCAGGCACATAACTCCCTATTTGAGCTAGTAGAACGATCAGCGCTGTTTGCCTCAAAATAGCAGACTTACCTGACATATTGGGCCCCGTAATCATGATCATTTGCTGCGTTTCGCGATCCAGGAACAAATCATTGGCGACGTACTTTTCGCCTAAAGGCAACTGCTTCTCAATGACAGGATGTCGTCCTTGAACAATTTCGAGAGAAGGCGTGTCGTGTATTTCTGGTTGTGAATAGCCATGTTCTTTTGCCAGGACGGCAAAACCACACAATGCGTCAATCTGAGCGATTAATCCAGCGTTTTGCTGAATTTGGCCAATAAAATCTTGCAACCAAACTACCAACTCTTCGAAAAGTGCTTGTTCCAATTGGCTGATTTTCTCCTCAGCGCCTAAGATTTTAGCCTCGTATTCTTTGAGCTCCTCAGTGATGTAACGTTCTGCATTCACTAGAGTTTGCTTCCGTATCCAAGCTTCTGGAACTTTATCGCGATGCGTATTACGCACTTCTATGTAGTAGCCAAATACGTTGTTGCTCGCGATTTTCAGGGAAGTGATCCCTGTGGCTTCGCTCTCGCGTTGCAGCATTTGATCCAGATAATCTTTTCCTGAGTAGGCAATACTCCTGAGTTCGTCCAGTTCCTCAGAAAAACCTTCAGCAATAGCTTGTCCTTTTAAAATATTGACAGGCGCCTCTTCATGGAGAGTTTTTTGGATACGCTCACGAATTTCTTGACAGTCACTCAAGGCATCCGCCGTACGCTTTAAGGCAGCTTCGCTTGAATTGGCCAGAATTTGCTTGACGGGCAATATGGCCTCCAAAGAGTTTTTGAGCTGAATCACCTCTCTAGGACTGATCTTTCTGGTAGCCACCTTACTCACTAACCGTTCCAAATCGCTTACTTGCCGAATGTGATGCCGAACTTGTTGCAATACCTCATCATATCTCAACAAATGACCCACCACTTGATGGCGCTCTTGAATTTTTTCAGCTTGTAATAAAGGAAAGGCAAGCCAACGTTTCAGCAATCGGCCACCCATGGGAGAAATGGTCTTATCAATAACTTCCAACAAGGAAACTCCGCCTGGAGAGGTTGTTTGAAAAAGTTCCAGATTTCGAATGGTGAAGCGATCCATCCAGACATGAGCATCAGGCACGATACGCTGGAGCGACGTAATATGCTGTAGCTGATCATGTCTTGTCTCCGAAAGATAGTACAAGGCTACCCCGCATGCGATGATGGCTTCATCCAAATCTTCGACACCATACCCTTTAAGTGATTTGGTGGAAAAATGATTCGTCAACGTTTCCTTACCATAGTCGTACTGAAATGCCCAATCCTCCAGAAAGAAGGTATGATACTGCTTGCCAAATTGCTCAAAAAATTGTGTTTTCTGCTTTTTGGAGATCAACACTTCACTAGGGCTAAAATTCTGGAGCAGTTTATCGATTTGCTCTGCATGTCCCTGGGTGGTTAAAAATTCGCCCGTAGAAACATCCAAAAACGAAACACCGATATGTCCTTTTCCAAAATGCAATGCACATAGAAAATTATTGGATTTGGCATGCAAGACCTGATCGTCGAAAGCCACGCCAGGGGTCACTAATTCGGTCACACCCCGTTTTACAATCGTCTTTGTCTTTTTAGGATCTTCCAATTGATCGCAGATCGCCACGCGCTGCCCAGCTTTGACTAGCTTGGGTAAGTATGAGTTCAAGGAATGATGCGGAAAACCGGCTAGTTCGGTACGATCGCCTCCATTGTTTCGATGGGTTTGTACGATTCCCAAAATTTGTGCGGCCTTGATAGCGTCTTCCCCGAAAGTTTCATAGAAATCACCTACACGAAACAACAGCATGGCATCAGGATATTTAGCCTTGATCTGGTTGTATTGTTTCATCAAAGGAGTTTCCTTCTTTCGCTTTGTATTGGCCACAAAAATGATTTTGGGTGAACCGCTAAAGTAGCCATATTTTAAAGGTTTAGGAAATCGCCCCAATCCCTTTTTTCAAAAGAAATTCACAACGAAACACTTTCGTTATTTTTGCGAAACAAAACCACCTCTTCGTGCGCAAACTCAAGAATAGTGAATTAGACCGATTGGATGTAGCAACTTTTAAGTTGGCCGCCAAAACACCATTGATTATCGTATTGGACAATATTCGAAGTCTGAATAATATAGGCTCTGTATTTCGCACTGCTGATGCCTTTCTTGTTGAGAAGATTTATTTGTGCGGCATCACCGCCCAACCCCCACATAAAGATATCCAGAAAACGGCTTTGGGCGCCACAGAATCCGTGGCTTGGGAATATAAAAAAGATACTGCAGCGCTTATTGCAGACTTACAGCTTGACGGAGTGAGAGTCATTTCCATCGAACAAGCCGAAAATGCGCTATCCTTGAATGAGTTCCAGCCTGAAGCTGGAATTACCTATGCGGTGGTGTTCGGTAATGAGGTGAAAGGTGTAGCGCAAGAGGTAGTTTCGGCCAGCGATTTTGTGGTGGAAGTCCCGCAATACGGTACCAAGCATTCGTTAAATATTTCCGTCTGTGCAGGAGTGGTGATCTGGGATCTGTTCTCCAAAATGAGGAGTTAAAAAAAGGCCCCGTTGCCAGGGCCTTTGGAATTCTAATATGATTTAAAGCCTACTCGCCGTCTTCAGCGCGTACCAAGGTAATTTCAACCCTTCTATTGAGCTGACGTCCTGCCTCGGTATTATTCGAAGTAATAGGTCGGCTTTCACCAAATCCACGCGACTGCAATTGATCGCCTGCCACACCTCGAGTAATCAAATAATCGACCACTGACTGTGCTCTGCGCTTGGAAAGCGCTTGATTGTACGAGTCGTTTCCTTTGCTATCCGTGTGTCCGTCTACGTAGAACTGAACACTTGGGAATTCTGCGATAATCTCAGCAATTCGATTCAAGTCTCCAAATGAACGCGGTTTGATATCTGCTTTGTTAAATTCGAAGTAGATTTCTTTCGCGATATAATTCAATTCTTGCAGCACTGAAGATGGAATTACAGGACATCCGTTATTACTTTTTGGCCCAGGAATAGTAGGACAGTCGTCGACATCATCGTTCAAACCATCGCCATCGGTATCGCCCACAGGTGGACACCCATTCAACTCTGGCAATCCTTTTTTGAAAGGACATTTATCCTTGTAGTCTGGTGTTTGGTCCATATCGGAATCAATGGATGTACCATCTCCATAGACCTTCACCCCAGGTGGTGTATAGTTGTCTTTGTCTAAATCGTCCATAACACCATCTCCATCGCGATCGCGCAACTCAAACGTGCCACCGCCGCCACCGCCGCCAGCAATGATGGCTTCGTCAAATGGATTTACCCATTTCAGATGTTTTCGTTTACCTCCAATTTTATAGCGTACACCAATTGATGTATCAAAGAAAATTTCGAATACTTCTTTATCTGAAATCGCAGCGTCTAGATGATCTTCTACATTCACACTAAAACCACTTCGAAGTTCAATATCGAACCTTCTCCCTAAACGATAAGAAACACCTAATTCAATTGGGAAATACCACGAACTAGCCCAGTCGTTTCGCAGCGGATTTTCTTGAAAATTGGCCCCTAGCAATTTCTCGCCAGTTTCAATATCAAACAAAGCCGAGGTGTATTGATGATACCCTATACCCGTGTAAGCGGCAAAATTCCACTGTCGCTGGACACGGCGTCCGGTCGGCGCCAAGTTGCTCAGGTTGATCACCCCAACAAGTCGTAAGTTAATTACTTCACCTTCAAAACGGACATCATTCAGGTCTTGAGTCACATAGCGTACATCGTAGGTTTCGGACCATTGTTGAGGCCCACCTCCTATATCACTAAATCCAACTCTGAACTCCAAACCGAGTACAGAATTGAACATTTTTCCTCCATATCCGTAAAAGCCATAGCTGAATTGGCGATTGCTCACCGTTCCGAAATTACGAAGATCGCCATGCACCAAAATATTCTGCAGACCTCCACCAATATACCAGGAGTTATAATTGCGTTTATCGATGGCTCTTAAAGCTCTATTTTCCTGTGCGTAAAACAGCCCAGAAATTAGCAAGAAAATTGCAGCTAAGGTTATTGATTTGCTACTCATTTTTGTTAGATTGACGATCAAATATATAAAAGCATTTCCCTAACAAACAAGGATTTAAGCAGCTATTTGAGGCTTTCAGTTATTGGTCGGGGAAATGCAACATTTCGTCCAAAATTTTCTGGTAGTCTTCCTCGTTATTTACGAAATCTTTATCCGAAATGTCTATGACAAGCACTTTCAATTTGCTTTGCAATCGAATAAAATCTAGGTATCCTTTTTGTATTTCTTCCAGATAAGAAGCGGGAATACTTTGCTCGTATTCACGACCCCTTTTTTTGATGTTGGCTAGCAGTCGTTCGGTGTTCTGATATAGATATACGTACAAATCAGGTTTTCTGGCCTCTTTGTACATAATATTGAAGAGTTTTCGATACAACAAATACTCATCTTCTTGCAAAGTCACTTTCGCAAAAATTAAAGATTTGTAGATATCATAATCTGAAATCATGAAATCCTTGAAAAGATCCAATTGTGAGGTGTCGTCGGTAAACTGCTGATACCGATCTGCTAAAAAGGACATCTCTAGAGGAAAAGCATACCGACTGCGATCCTCGTAAAATTTCGGCAGGAAAGGATTATCAGCAAAGCGCTCTAAAATTAGCTTGCCATTAAAATCTTCCGACATCTTGGTGGCTAAACTCGTTTTACCAGCACCAATATTCCCTTCAATTGCGATGTAATTAAATCGAGTAAAGTCTCGATAACTTGGATTGTGCACTTCGTACTCGCTTCTTCGGACTGCTGTACCATCATTGCATTCCTCCAGCAAGGCAGTAACTGTTTTGTTGAGTCTCGGGTGAATCTTGCCAGGAGCGATATCAAAAAGTGGACGCAGCACAAACATCCGGCGCTCCAAATTGGGATGCGGAATCACTAAATCGCTCGCAGCCAGCTGCATGTTTTCGTAAAACAGAATGTCGATATCGAGACTGCGATTCTGGTATCCTTCCGAATCACTTCGTTGCCGGCCCAAGTTTTTTTCGATTTGAAGAATTTCGTCCAGCACTTCTTGCGGATTTAGTTCCGTATCG
>CAWUKP010000177.1:0-5775 GCA_963922975.1 uncultured Spongiivirga sp.
TTCTAGAAACCTTAACCGCTCCCTATGTTCTAAAGGCAGATGGATTAGCGGCAGGAAAAGGCGTTTTGATCATTGATGAACTGGAAGAAGCCAAACAGGCGTTGACTTCGATGTTGAGAGATGCCAAGTTTGGTGAAGCTAGCCAAAAAGTGGTGATTGAAGAGTTCCTGAGTGGTATTGAACTGAGTGTGTTCGTATTGACGGATGGAAAGAACTACAAAATACTACCTACTGCCAAAGACTATAAGCGTATTGGTGAAGGAGATACAGGCTTGAACACAGGGGGTATGGGGGCCATTTCCCCAGTTCCTTTCGCAGATGAATTATTCATGCAGAAGGTGGAAAAGCGCATTGTTCAACCCACCATTCAAGGACTTCAAGAGGATAAAATCGAATATCAGGGGTTTATCTTTATCGGACTTATCAAGGTGGGCGACGAACCGTATGTGATCGAATACAACGTGCGCATGGGAGATCCTGAAACCGAAGTGGTACTACCCAGAATTCAAACGGATTTGGTGAACTTATTTTCGGCTGTTGGCCAACAACAGTTGGATGAAATTACTTTGGAAATAGATCCACGTGCCGCAACCACAGTGATGGTCGTTTCAGGAGGCTATCCTGAGGCCTATGAGAAAGGAAAGCAGATATCAGGACTCGATAAAATTGAAGAATCGGTGGTTTTTCATGCGGGAACCCAACTGAATGATCAAAATGAAATTATCAGCAATGGTGGGCGGGTTATGGCAGTGACTTCCCAAGATGTTGATTTTAGAGAAGCACTAAAAAAATCCTATCAAAATATAACCAAACTACATTTCGATAGGATGTATTTCAGAAAGGATATAGGATTTGACCTATAAGAAGGAGTGACCTGTAATATCCTTGCGTTCTTCGTTATTCTTGTTGAATTTCTTCAATTGCCCCATCCAATAGACAAAGGCAACCAAACCGATAATGGCTAAAATCCAATTCACAATATTGGCACCAAACCAATTGTCAAGCTGCATGGTTCTTAAGGCGTCGTAAGGCACAAATAAAAAATCAACAAACAATGATTCTATGGCTCTGAAGAAATCTGTCATCTTTCTAACTATATTTAGGTGCAAATATAACGCATAAATTAATTTCAGACCACCAGACTGTTGACTGATTATGCTCTACCGCGCCTTCGCCAAGACTAAGCCAATTCATTTTTTGATTCTTCCCATAGTCTTGTGTATCATCTATGGAATGTATCAGTGGCTTTTTTGGAAAGTAGCCGATTTCTCTTGGGTCTTTACGATCTCTGGTCTTGCACTGCTCATATTTGATCTCTTTTTAGTGGATTTCATTGCTCAAAAGAACAACCTTACCCGAAAAAACGCACTCGTTATTCTGCTCTTTACGGTGGTGCTGGCTTGTTTTCCCAAGACCTTACTGCAGTTTGAAAGTATTCTGGCGGGTACATTCTTGTTAATAGCCCTGAGGCGCATCATTAGCCTTAGAACACAGAACAACAGTATTCAAAAAATATTTGATAGCACTTTTTGGATTTTAATGGCCGCTTTGATCAACGAATGGGCACTTTTATTTCTACTGGCACTGTATGCCGCCATGATTTTATTCAAGACGGCAAGTGTGCAGCAGCTATCTGTGCCATTGGTACCCATCGTTTTGGCAGCAATCCTTTTGGGAACCTATTTCAGTATCACTGAACAATGGTCAGAAGTCTCACAAATGGTTTCTTTCTCTGTGGAAATGCAGTTAACCGAATACACCACCTACCCCGAGAATCTTATCACGTTTGGACTTCTAAGTTTAGCAAGTGTGTCTTTGGTCTATTACATATTGAAAACCCAACGGCAAAAAGGATTGAAAAAAGAGACCTCAGTAGTAATTTTAATGATGTCCTTGGTTGCTGCGGTGGGCTTCGGACTAGGACATTCTCTCCATCATAATTTGCTATTACCCCTGGTATTTTGCGCAGTAGTATGGATGGCAAATTTACTTCAGCGCTTACCTAAAGCTTGGATGCAAGAAGGAGTCCTATGGCTTACCGTTTGTATGCCGCTGTTAATCTTAGTGCTGCAGCTTACTACCAAAAGCTAGGTCGCCAGCATCTCCGAGACCTGGCAGAATATATCCTTTGTCATTTAATGTAGCGTCTATGGCGGCAACCCAAAGATGCGCATCAGCTGGAAGGTGTGGTTGAACGTAATCAATGCCTGGTTGCGCAGCAATCACAGATACTATATGCAACTCTGTGGGCTTTCCAAGAGGTGCTAATGCTTCTAGTACAGAAACAATAGATTTTCCAGTTGCGAGCATCGGATCGGCCAGTATTAAGATTTTATCTTCCAGAGAAGGCGACGCAAGATATTCCACTTCAATATCAAAGCTACCCCCATCAAGGTCATGTTTTCGGTAAGCCGAGATAAAGCTGTTATCCGCTTGATCAAAAGCCGCTAGCAGGCCTTGGTGCAGGGGCAAACCCGCACGTAGAATCGAACAAATGACGAGTTCTGGAGAAGGAAGGTATGTTTCTGCCATTCCTAAAGGGGTGCGAATAGTGGTAAGTTCAGACGGTAGTTCTTTGCTCAATTCATACCCTAAGAGCATGCCAATACGCTCAATATTGGTTCGAAATCGCAGTCGATCCTTTTGGATGGTTTCATCTCTAATTTCAGAGACATATTGATTCAGGACGGATGATTGGTTTCCGAGATGATGGATATGCATACCAGTGCTTGATTTCTTTCAAAAATAAACTAAACTTTAAGAAGTATATTTGCACCACAAGCGTTTGCATATGAAGTTCACGGAATTGGCCAACGGCATTTTTCAAGAAAGCATAGAGAAATATCACATCCTCGATTCGGTTGAGCAACCGTTTCATAATCCGTATCCAAGTGACAGTATTGAGCATCTGCTCTACCGAAAAAATTGGATTGATACGGTACAATGGCATTATGAAGACATCATTCGAGATCCTCAAATTGATCCGGTTGCTGCCTTGACCTTGAAACGTCAGATTGATGCTTCCAATCAAGATCGAACGGATACAGTGGAATATATTGACAGCTATTTCCTTCAAAAATATAAAGAGACTGCTGTTCAACCTGGCGCTACGATTAATTCAGAAAGTCCTGCCTGGGCCATTGATAGACTTTCTATTCTAGCTCTAAAGATCTATCATATGCAAGAAGAGGTAGATCGCACCGACGCTTCCGTTCAACACAAGACCGCTTGTCAACAGAAATTAGAGGTGCTGTTGGAGCAACGTGTAGATCTTTCCACCGCGATCGATCAACTCTTAGACGATATTGCGGCTGGACGAAAGTATATGAAAGTCTACAAACAAATGAAGATGTACAACGACGATGAGTTGAACCCAGTACTAAGGGCTCAAAAATAATTTCCAACAGGTGAAACCCACGCATCTCTTGGTCCTGCGTTTCTCCGCTTTGGGTGATGTAGCCATGACGGTTCCGATACTGATGGCACTTTCCCAACAGCAGCCCGATCTGAAGATCACTGTTGTATCGCGAGCATTTTTCAAACCTATATTTGCCCAAATCCCCAATGTAGAGTTCTTCGCGGCTGACCTCAAAGGTAAGCACAAGGGTATCCTAGGCTTATACCGACTTTCTAAAGAACTGCGGCGCTTGAGTATAGACGGGGTTGCCGATTTACACAACGTCTTGAGAACTAAGATTTTGAGAATCTTTTTCAGTTTGGGGGGATTACGTGTGCAACAAGTTGACAAAGGAAGAACTGAGAAGAAAGCGTTAGTGAAGGGCGTCATCTTCGAACCCTTGAAAACCACGCACGAACGCTATGCAGATGTATTTCGGAGCTTTAATTTGAATATTGACCTATCACGGGTGAAGCTTTTAAGAAATAAACTTAATTCTCAAGATGAGCAGGAAAAACACAAAAAACCACATATTGGGATTGCTCCTTTTGCTGCCTTTTCTGGAAAGATGTATCCTCTAAATTTGATGGAGCAGGTGATTGCGGCCTTATGTAAGAAAGGATATGCTATTTCTCTTTTTGGAGGTGGAAGCGAAGAAAAAGCAAAACTCGAAGCCATTGCCGCCTCTTTTGAAGGGGTTACTTCGATGGTAGGGAAGCAATCCTTTGAACAAGAATTGAACCAGATTGCAGCTTTGGATGCGATGATTGCCATGGATAGCGGCAATGCGCATTTAGCCGCTATGTTTGGGGTTCCCACTATCACGATATGGGGTGTTACCCATCCGTATGCAGGGTTCTATCCTTTTGGTCAGCCCATGGAGAATGCCGTATTGCCAGATCGCGAACAATTCCCAAAAATCCCAACGTCTGTGTATGGGAATAAAATGCCAGTAGGTTATGAAAAGGCGATGGAAACCATATTGCCTGATCAAATTGTTGCCAAGGTTATGAAATTGGTAGCTGCTGAGAAGTAACGAAACGCTTAGTATTATTCGAAAATCACAGGATTCAATGTGATGTTTTGGGTCTTCGGGTTGATTCCCTTGAAAAAGTTGAACACAAGTTCTCCAATTTCTGGAGAAAGCATAAATAGATTATGTCCAGCGTTATCAATAACCACATGATACCCGTTTTCAAAGGACTTCGCAATATTCTCCGCCGCGGGCACATAGGTTCTACCATCTAGTGTGCCACTTAGGAGCAGTGCTTTTACCTTGTTTTCTTTCAACCTTCTGAATTCGTTTGGAAGCTTGAAATACCCTAGCTGATCAATCCAATCAAGTTGCAAATTGACGATGCCATCTCCGAGAATACTTGTCTCCAGTTGCTTTTCGATAAGCTTCCTGCGTGCATCAGAAACACCACTGTGCATATCCATGGCAAGAGACATTGGATTATCAGGTTGGCTAGCATAATATTTCATGTACCCAGCAATTGGAGCGACACTGGTAAAATCACCCTCGTACATTTCGCTGTAAATTCTGGGCACGGCCTTAGAATCGCTCGGATCTCTAAGGTAAAATGCGGTCATCATCAACTGCAGTTCAAATTCTGAGATACCTACTGTTCTTTCTTGACCATTGCGAGCTTTGTAGCTCACAACCACTGGCTCTTTCTTTAGACGCCTGTGCACTTCCAAAATTTTATTCTTGAGATTTGGATACTTTGGGGTTTGTCCGTAATTGTCTGTTGCACGCTTACAAATACGATCGAGTACTTCATCTGTATTGGCAGGCAATTTTATGGTTTCGTCAGGCCCTTCAAGACTAGCAAGTACTATCCTTTCAATGTTGTCCTCAAAGAGACGGATGTACTCAAAAGCAAGGTGAGAGCCGTAACTAATGCCCCAAAGCGATACTTTTTCAACACCCAAAACTTTTCGCAAATCGTCTATATCTCTCGCACTTTCCGAAGTATTGTAAGCAGAAAGATCTACCTTGTTTTCATCCCAAAAGGCCTTACACTTTTTGGTGTTCTCAATAGCCATGTTTGCGTATTCTTCTTTCGATAGCGGTTGGTCATAGCGAATGTCAATCTTATACGGACATTCAATTGGTTTATCAGATAATCCTGTACCGCGTTGATCAAAAGCAATCACATCGGCTACTTCACGCAACTTCATGAATAGCGAAAATCGAGATCTTTTTGCCGTACCAGATCCAGAGCCTCCGGGGCCGCCTGCAAGGTATACGATGGGGGCAGCAGGGTTGGGATTGGTACTTTTAAAACGAATGAATCTCAAGGAAATCGAGTCGCCTTCAGTGTTGGTGCGATTTTCTTTTACGCGAAATGTACCAAGCTCAGCAGCAACGGTGT
>CAWUKP010000178.1:0-5774 GCA_963922975.1 uncultured Spongiivirga sp.
GCGGGAGTAGCTCAGTTGGTAGAGCGTCAGCCTTCCAAGCTGAATGTCGCCGGTTCGAACCCGGTCTCCCGCTCTAAAGCAAAAGCTTTGGAGCTGAATGCATACCTTGGGTATGAACTTTCGCTCTATTAAAATGACATAATTGTCATTCCTGCGGAGGCAGGAATCTCTTCCTTTAAACAAAGGATGTAGATTAAACACTTTACGCCGGCGTAGCTCAGGGGTAGAGCGTTTCCTTGGTAAGGAAGAGGTCACGGGTTCAAATCCCGTCGTTGGCTCAAGTTTGAATTTTTGATTTTGAACACTAATATAAACTAAGATTAAACTCAATTAAATCATGGCAAAGGAAACTTTTGATCGTTCCAAACCCCATTTAAATATTGGTACTATTGGACACGTAGATCACGGTAAAACCACCCTTACTGCAGCCATCACAAAAGTATTGGCAGATGCAGGTACTTCTGAGGCGCGTTCTTTCGATTCTATCGATAACGCTCCGGAAGAAAAAGAAAGAGGTATCACCATTAATACTTCTCACGTAGAGTACGCTACTGCAAACCGTCACTACGCACACGTTGACTGTCCTGGTCACGCGGATTACGTAAAGAACATGGTAACTGGTGCTGCTCAGATGGACGGTGCTATTCTTGTGGTTGCTGCTACAGATGGTCCTATGCCACAAACTCGTGAGCACATCCTTCTAGGTCGTCAGGTAGGTGTTCCAAGAATCGTTGTATTCTTGAACAAATGTGACATGGTAGATGATGAAGAGCTATTAGAGCTTGTAGACATGGAAGTTAGAGAATTGTTGAACTTCTACGAGTATGACGGAGACAACGGTCCTGTAATCCAAGGTTCTGCACTAGGTGCTTTGAACGGTGAGCAAAAGTGGGTTGATTCTGTAATGGAATTGATGGAAGCTGTTGACAACTGGATTGAATTGCCTAAGCGTGATGTAGATAAAGACTTCTTGATGCCAATCGAAGATGTATTCTCGATCACTGGTCGTGGTACTGTTGCTACAGGTCGTATCGAAACAGGTGTTGCCAACACAGGTGACGCAGTAGATATCATCGGTATGGGTGCAGAGAAATTGTCTTCTACAATTACTGGTGTTGAGATGTTCCGTAAGATTCTTGACAGAGGTGAAGCTGGAGATAACGTAGGTATTCTACTAAGAGGTATCGAAAAGACTGATATCAAGAGAGGTATGGTAATCTGTAAGCCAGGTTCTGTAACTCCTCACGCTAAATTCAAAGCTGAGGTATACATCTTGAAAAAAGAAGAAGGTGGACGTCACACTCCATTCCACAACAACTACC
The DNA here is from genome assembly GCA_963922975.1 of uncultured Spongiivirga sp. Classification (GTDB taxonomy): domain Bacteria; phylum Bacteroidota; class Bacteroidia; order Flavobacteriales; family Flavobacteriaceae; genus JANQRC01. Next base: position 1,323 of record CAWUKP010000178.1, read on the forward strand.
GTCCTCAGTTCTACGTTCGTACAACTGACGTTACTGGAAACATCGTGCTTCCTGACGGAGTTGAAATGGTAATGCCTGGTGATAACTTGACGATCACTGTTGACTTGATCCAGCCTATCGCATTGAACACTGGTTTGCGTTTCGCAATCCGTGAAGGTGGTAGAACTGTTGGAGCAGGTCAGGTTACTGAAATCTTAGACTAAGCAATAAACGCTTTTATTGATAAGGTATAAGGTGTCCCGATTTTTTCGGGACGCCTTTTCTAACAAATAGAGACGGGTTTAGCTCAGTTGGTAGAGCACTGGTCTCCAAAACCAGGTGTCGGGAGTTCGAGTCTCTCAACCCGTGCAACAAATAATCATAGGCATCGCCTAAAAAAGTAAGCATACCATGGCCGGAATCATTTCTTATGTTAAAGATTCGTTTGAAGAGTTGAAGAACCACGTAAGTTGGACCTCTTGGGGTGAAGCCCAAAGATTGACCGTAGTCGTGGCGGTATTCTCCATTCTTTTCTCTTTGGCCATTTGGGGAGTGGATTCTGGTTTTGCAGAAGTGATTAAGGGATATTTTAAGATTCTTAAATAAGAACGACCATGGCGGCAGATGTTTCAGTGAAAAAATGGTATGTGGTCAGGGCTGTGAGTGGCCAAGAAAACAAAATCAAGAACTATATCGAGAATGAAATTACTCGATTAGGGCTGGATGATTATGTGGAAGAAGTATTAGTGCCTACCGAGAAAGTGATCCAAATCCGAAATGGGAAGAAGATCAACAAGGAGCGCGTATATTTTCCTGGATACATTATGATCAAAGCCAATTTAAGTGGTGAAGTTCCTCACGTGATCAAATCGATTACCAATGTCATCGGTTTCTTGGGGGAAACGAAAGGTGGCGAGCCTGTACCACTTAGAAAATCAGAAGTGAATCGTATGCTAGGTAAAGTAGATGAACTAGCTGTACAAACAGATAGTGTTGCGATTCCTTTTGTGTTGGGTGAAACCGTCAAAGTAATCGATGGTCCATTTAATGGGTTCAATGGCACTGTTGAAAAGATCAACGAAGAAAAACGCAAGCTCGAAGTAATGGTGAAGATTTTCGGAAGAAAAACACCATTGGAATTGAGCTACATGCAAGTAGAAAAAATATAACGATAATTGTTACAAAAGGCTGTCTTTTTAAGCTTCCAATTTTAAAGAGACGTTCATTGTTAAATTAAGTACAAATGGCAAAAGAAGTTGATAAGGTTGTAAAACTACAAGTTAGGGGAGGTGCTGCGAACCCGTCGCCACCGGTTGGACCCGCCTTAGGTGCCGCAGGGGTCAACATCATGGAGTTCTGTAAGCAGTTTAATGCGAGATCTCAAGATAAGCAAGGTAAGATTTTACCTGTTGTGATCACTGTATACAAAGACAAATCGTTTGAGTTTGTCATTAAAACACCACCGGCGGCAGTACAACTCATGGAAGCGGCCAAGACAAAGAAGGGTTCAGGAGAGCCAAACCGTAGAAAAGTAGCAAGTGTTACTTGGGATCAGGTGAAAGCAATTGCTGAAGACAAAATGCCAGACTTGAATGCCTTTACCATCGAATCTGCGATGAGTATGGTGGCAGGTACGGCAAGATCTATGGGCTTTAAAGTTACAGGTCAAAAACCCTTCTAATCTTTTAAAAGAAAAGACATGGCTATTTCAAAAAAACAAAAAGAGGCTAGAGCCAAAATTGACCGTAACAAATTGTACTCGGTTGAAGAGGCTTCCTCATTGATCAAAGAAATATCGAAGTTCAAATTCGATGCTTCTGTTGATTTGGCAGTTCGTCTAGGGGTAGACCCGCGAAAGGCCAATCAAATGGTAAGAGGCGTAGTAACGCTTCCACACGGAACTGGTAAAGACGTAAAAGTATTAGCGTTGGTTACTCCAGACAAAGAAGCCGAAGCCAAAGAGGCCGGAGCTGATTTTGTAGGTCTAGACGAATACCTTGATAAGATCAAAGGTGGATGGACAGACGTGGATGTAATCATCACTATGCCTAGCGTTATGGGTAAATTAGGTCCATTGGGTCGTATACTCGGTCCTCGTGGCTTGATGCCAAACCCAAAGACTGGAACCGTAACGATGGATGTTGCTAAAGCAGTGCAAGATGTGAAAGCTGGTAAAATCGACTTTAAAGTTGACAAAACTGGTATCGTTCACGCGGCAATCGGAAAAGTATCTTTTACTGCCGATAAGATTGCTGGCAACGCCAACGAGTTGATTCAAACACTTATTAAATTAAAGCCAACAGCGGCAAAGGGTACCTATGTGAAGAGTATCTACATGTCTAGTACAATGAGTCCTAGCGTGCAGATCGACCCTAAAACTGCATAACGGTTGTAAAGTTTTCGATCATGACAAGAGAAGAAAAAGCACAAGTTATACAAGAGCTAACCGCAACATTGGCTGACAATACCAACATTTATTTGGCGGACATCTCTGGCTTGGATGCTGATACAACATCCAAACTGCGCAGAGCGTGTTTTAAGTCAAATATCAAGTTGGCGGTTATCAAAAATACCTTGCTTGCCAAGGCGATGGAGGCTTCTGAAAAGGACTTCGGTGAATTACCAGAAGTACTGAAAGGAAACACTTCATTGATGCTTTCTGAAACAGGAAACGCTCCCGCCAAAGTCATCAAGGATTTTAGAAAGAAGTCTGATAAGCCTTTGTTAAAAGGCGCCTTCATCGAAGAAGCGATTTACGTAGGCGATGAGCAGCTAGATGCCCTAGTGAACATCAAGTCTAGAGAAGAGCTTATCGGTGATATCATTGGCTTGCTACAGTCTCCTGCGAAGAACGTAATTTCTGCGCTTCAATCAGGTGGCAACAAGCTATCAGGCATCGTAAAAACCCTATCCGAAAGAGAGGGTTAATTCAACAAGTACGCACTCAAACACTAATAGTTAATTACAATTTTTTTAAAACGATAGAAAATGGCAGATTTGAAAGATTTTGCAGAACAATTGGTTAACCTTACCGTAAAAGAGGTAAACGAGTTAGCTGAAATCCTTAAAGAGGAATATGGTATTGAGCCTGCAGCTGCAGCTGTAGCTGTTGCTGGCCCTGCTGCTGGTGGCGGTGAAGGTGGTGCCGAAGAGAAGTCAGAATTTGACGTAATCTTGAAGGCTCCAGGTGGTTCTAAATTGGCTGTTGTGAAGCTTGTAAAAGAGCTTACAGGTCTTGGTCTTAAAGAGGCTAAAGAATTGGTAGACAACGCACCATCACCAATCAAAGAGGGAGTTGCTAAAGACGACGCTGAAGGTCTTAAGAAATCTCTTGAAGAGGCAGGCGCTGAGGTAGAGCTTAAGTAAGCTTTCCCTAGCCAAAACCTACGGTTTAGGTCTTAGAACACGGTTTCTAAGGCCTAGACCATTTTGCGTATATAAACGCATCGCTTTTATCAGCATCCACGGATGCTTGTTGTAATACTTAAAACTTCTATTGATGTCCGTAATTCAGACCGAAAGACTAAATTTCGCTTCCGCCAAGAACTCACCGGCTTATCCTGATTTCTTGGACATTCAGATTAAGTCCTTCCAGGACTTTTTCCAGCTAGAAACCAAACCAGAAGAACGCGGCAACGAAGGACTCTACAATACCTTTCAAGAGAACTTCCCAATTACTGATACCCGCAATCAATTTGTCCTTGAGTTTCTTGACTATTTTATCGATCCTCCGCGTTACACCATTCAAGAGTGTATCGAGCGTGGATTGACCTACAGTGTGCCCTTAAAAGCCCGCTTAAAATTATACTGTACCGATCCAGAGCACGAAGACTTTGAAACGATCGTACAGGATGTGTACCTGGGTGTCATTCCTTATATGACTCCAAGTGGTACCTTCGTGATCAACGGAGCAGAACGTGTCGTGGTATCTCAGTTGCACCGTTCGCCTGGGGTATTCTTCGGACAATCCTTCCACGCTAATGGTACCAAGTTGTACTCAGCGCGTGTGATTCCTTTTAAAGGATCTTGGATTGAATTTGCGACCGACATCAATAGCGTGATGTACGCCTACATCGACCGTAAAAAGAAGCTTCCAGTAACTACTTTGTTCCGTGCTATCGGTTATGAGCGCGATAAAGATATCTTGGAAATTTTTGATCTTGCAGAAGAGATCAAGGTCACCAAAACAGGTCTTAAAAAAGTGCTAGGCAGAAAATTGGCTGCACGTGTGTTGCGTACTTGGCACGAAGACTTTGTAGATGAAGATACAGGGGAAGTGGTTTCCATCGAGCGTAACGAGATCATTTTAGATCGCGATACCATTCTTGAAAAAGAACATATCGATGAAATCGTAGATGCAGGTGCAAAAACCATCCTTTTACACAAAGAGGATAATTTGCAGGCCGATTACGCCATCATCCATAATACACTTCAAAAAGACCCTACCAACTCTGAAAAAGAAGCGGTAGAGCA
>CAWUKP010000179.1:0-5728 GCA_963922975.1 uncultured Spongiivirga sp.
GTTCACCAACAGGCTATTGTCACGATAGCGCAATCCAACAATTCCCGTGAGTTTCCCATTGGGGGAAACACCTTCCACGTAGGTGCTTACACCTAAAAAGCTCGCCTCAACACCTGCGCCAAAAGACACAGGTCTTCGGTAGGTGATATCAAGAACAGAAGAAAGCTTGTCGCCATATTTCGATTGAAAACCGCCAGCAGAAAAATCCACATTTTGTACAAGGTCAGGGTTGATAAAACTCAAACCTTCCTGTTGTCCTGAGCGAATTAAAAATGGCCGGTAGACTTCAATTTCGTTTACGTAGACTAAATTTTCATCAAAATTACCCCCACGCACCGAGTACTGGGTGCTCAATTCGTTATTGGAACTGATCCCAGGCAAGGATTTCAACAAATTTTCTACTCCGGCATTGGCTCCTGGAATGAGTCGTATGGTGCGCGGCGAGATCGTAGTGATCCCTTCTACCGCTTTGCGCCGATTGGCGGTTACAACTACTTCACCTATTTGTTCTACATCGGTACGCAGCACTGGATTGAGTTCAAAATCCTCATCGCTGGCCAAGGTTAAAGTAAGCGTTGTATTTTGGTGAGAAATATGACTAAACGTAATGATGACCGCTTGTTCTGCAGGAATTTCTAATTGATAAAAACCATTGGCATTGGTTTGTGTGCCATTGCCGTTGGCAGTAATGTTTACGTCTTGAATCGGGGTGTTTTCTTCATCCAATACCACGCCACGTATGGTTGCAGTTTGGGCATTAAGAGTATGAAAAAAGCACAAAGCCAAAAGACTGAGGAGACAATAGAAAAATCGTTTTGACATGCAAACAGCTTAGGGTCGTTATTCTTTTCTGAAAAAAGTACTCGTAAATGTAGTGCTATTTCCGACATTATCAGTAACGATCAATTCAAGTTCATGTTTTGTCCCTTCGAATTTTTTATCGCTGAAGTTATAGGTTAACATTTTGGTCTTTGGTTCATATTCAAACAAAATCCACTGCCCATCAACAGTACCTTGATAGGTGTTGATACCGCTGAGGTCGTCTAGGATTTTTACCCGTAGATAGCTGTAGTTAGAAAGCCACTTTCCATCTTGGAAGTTTGCCGGTTGTACAGTCGGAGCAATCGTGTCTTGCTCAAAAAAGAATGTGCCGAGCGTTCTCGTTTTGATGGAAAAGGTTTGCTCCTTTTTATAGGTGCGATTGTAACTGGGCTTTCCTTTGCGGTTAAGATTAGCAATGAACATCTTCGCGTGCTGTTCTATGGGAAAGGCGCTGGCATCCATCGATAGGGTATACCGTTTTCGAACTGGAATCTTGTCGTGGTGCACCCGGATGCTATCGTTATGGTTTTCAAGTTCTAAATAGAAATTCTCATAAAAGGTGTTTTTAGGAAAAAACACGGAGTGTTGATCGATCTGATATAGGTTATCTCGTTGTGCGAGCACGAATTTATCCGTCGTTTTCAAATCGGTTGGGTAAAGTATGGGCATTTTCTTGCCTTCTACAGGAATGCGCAGTACGGTTTTGTTGCCGTGAAAATCGACCACTTCAACACGGATGTCGTAGGAAAGTCCTTCCTTGATATTGAAAAATCCATCATCACCACCATTGTAAATGCTCAAAACATTAGCAGCTGTTTTGTACAAGCGCTGCACGCGTTGTTTTTTCTCCTTGTAGCGTTTGTAATCTATAAAGGTGTTAATGTAGCGCGTTTCGGCGAATGAAAAACTTTCGAAATCATAGGAATGCTTCTTGGCGCCATTAACGTAGGTGGTTACTTCGTATAGACCATTCCGATTGTATGTAAGATCTTGCCCATCATAGCTATTGATACCGAAACCAATTTTACCCAAAGCGAAAATTTTATCTGCGACCAGTACTCCAGCGGCATCTGGTTTAAAATTTAGGTTTACTGGGCGGTTGGACTGGTTTACGTGGGCATCTTCAAGCATGGGATACGCAAAAGCCGCTTGAATGACGGGCTTCTTCTCATCCTTCACTTGATATCCAAAGAAAAGAGGATTGATCGGTTTCTCAGTAGCCGTATCTCTAACTTCAAAATGCAGATGTGGGCCAGCAGAACCTCCTGTATTTCCGCTAAAGGCGACTACCTGTTTTTTGGTCACCTTTAGCGTGTTAACTGTGGGGAAAAGCTCCAATTCAAAGCTTTCCTGTTTGTATTGTTGCGCCTTGACGTATGCCTCAATTTCAGGGGCAAACTTTTGCAGATGGGCATACACTGAGGTGTACCCATTAGGATGTGTTATGTAGAGTGCTTTGCCAAAGCCCCAGAGAGAAACTTTGATTCGTGATACGTAACCATCACCAATGGCATACACTTTGAGCCCCTGTTTCCGTTGTGTTTTGATGTCAATACCTGAATGAAAGTGATTGGATCGAAGCTCACCGAAAGTGCCAGAAAGCAATAGAGGTATATCTAATGGGGAAACAAAATCTTGTGGATACTCCTTTTGCGGGAAGACGAAGAGCCCGAATAAGAGTCCGAAAACGAGAATGAATTTTTGCATAGCTACCTGCATCATTGCGAAAATAAGATATTTGGTAAACGTTATAAGTCTTTTCATACAAATTAACAAATCTGACAGAGTGGGTTTATCCAGATCGCCTCATCATTGAATCACCAAAAAATAGGCCAAACAGTTGTCAGGTTGATTTAGGAGTCTTAACTTTGTTTGTGTACGGTATTGATGAGACCGTTTATGAGTGAAGTATCTCAAATCCTTGACAATCTTGAAGTTAACTTGTTTAAGACCCTTCAAAAACTGGAGGCTCTTCAGCGAGCAAATAGCGAGCTAAAAAGTCAATTAGACCAAGCGCAACAAACGGTCGAACAACAAAAAACGACCCTTCAAGAGTGGGAAGAAAAATTTGAGTCATTCCGAATGGCCTCCTCAATAGTGGGCAGTAGCGACAATACAACTGAAGCCAAGCTCAAAATAAATACCTTGATAAGAGAGATCGACCATTGCATTGCGCAACTCTCAGAATGATTGTTCAACCAATGGCTGATGATAAATTAAAAATAAAGCTTTCGATTGCAGATCGCGTATATCCGTTGACAATAGCTCCCAACCAGGAGGAAGGATTGCGTAAGGCCGCAAAAAACATAGAGGCCATGATCAAAAAGTTTGAAGAAAGCTACGCGGTTCGCGATAAGCAAGATGTGTTGGCCATGTGTGCCTTACAGTTTGCTTCTCAAGTAGAACAAAAAGGTATTGATAGAGATAATGACCAGAAAGAGGTAATAGAGCGCATCGAAAAGTTCAATATGCTTTTGAAGGCTCAAAACCTATAAATACGTTCTTTTAAATAAAAAAGTTACTGCCTGCATTAGTTATTTTTTGTTTGATAAACTCAACACTATACTATTAAAAAGGGTGAGTTGAAGCTGCAAAAGCAAGCCGTCTTTGAGCGGATCCTTGACCAGCTTGTTAGCCCTAATCCTGTTTATTGGGAGTTTATACTAAACCCTTTGGCTAATGCAGGCTTTTTTTATGCAATTTAGATAAACAACTATGGACATAGTAACGATAGCCATTGCAGCGGTAGCCGGCCTCATTGTAGGGTTTGTGATCGCTAAAATGCTCGAGAAAGGCAATGCTTCGAAGACCATTGCACAGGCCAAAAAAGAAGCGGCTAGTATACTTAAAGATGCAACCCGAGAGGGCGAGAGCATTAAGAAAGACAAGATTTTCAAGGCGAAAGAACGCTTTTTAGAATTGAAAGCGGAGCATGAAAAGGAAATCTTGAACCGTGATAAAAAAATGGCAGAAGCTGAAAAACGTACTCGCGATAAGGAATCGCAGGTTTCCTCTGAGCTTTCACGAAACAAGAAACTCAATGAAGACTTAGAGTCAAAAAAGAAAGATTATGATTTTCGCATGGAGTTTCTTCAAAAGAAGAAGAGCGAAATCGAAAAACTACACAAGAGTCAGGTAGAACAGCTTGAAGTCATCTCTGGCCTGTCTGCTGAAGATGCCAAAGAGCAATTGTTGGAGTCTCTAAAATCGGAGGCCAAGAGCGATGCCATGGCGTATATTCAGGAGAAGATGGAAGAGGCCAAACTTACCGCCCAGCAGGAGGCCAGAAAAGTGGTGATCAACACCATTCAGCGCGTAGGAACCGAAGAAACCATCGAAAACTGTGTGTCGGTATTCAATTTGGAATCCGACGACGTCAAAGGACGCATCATTGGTCGCGAAGGAAGAAACATTCGGGCCATCGAAGCGGCCACTGGTGTTGAAATTATTGTAGACGATACCCCAGAGGCCATTATTTTGTCGTGCTTCGATCCTGTACGAAGAGAGATCGCACGTTTGTCGCTGCACCGCTTAGTCACCGACGGACGAATTCATCCAGCGCGTATCGAAGAGGTGGTAAAAAAGGTAGGTAAACAGATCGATCAAGAGATCATCGAAGTTGGAAAAAGAACGGTTATCGATTTAGGGATTCACGGACTTCACCCAGAATTGATCAAAGCGGTAGGACGCATGAAATACCGTTCTTCCTATGGTCAAAACCTATTGCAGCACTCTCGAGAAGTTGCGAAGCTCTGTGGCATTATGGCGGCCGAACTTGGGCTCAATCCTAAGATGGCCAAAAGAGCTGGACTCTTACACGATATCGGCAAAGTACCAGAAGATGAGGTAGAAGTGCCTCACGCCATCCTAGGGATGCAGTGGGCGGAGAAATTCGGTGAAAAACCCGAAGTGTGTAACGCTATCGGGGCGCACCACGACGAAGTAGAGATGAAGTATTTGATTTCACCAATCATTCAAGTATGTGACGCTATCTCCGGAGCAAGACCAGGCGCTAGACGACAAGTGCTGGATAGCTACATTCAACGCCTCAAGGATCTTGAAGACATCGCCTTTGGCTTCAATGGGGTGAAGAAAGCTTATGCCATTCAAGCTGGGCGTGAATTGCGCGTGATTGTGGAAAGTGAAAAAGTGAGCGACGATCAAGCCTCACAACTTTCTTTCGAAATTTCGCAAAAGATACAAACAGATATGACTTATCCAGGACAGGTGAAGGTGACTGTTATTCGCGAAACACGCGCAGTAAATATTGCCAAATAAACACTGTTGATACCCTGTAAATAAATAAATAGCCCGGCCATTCGAGGTCGGGCTTTTTCATTCTCCGTATTTTAGTATACCAATTCTCGCAATATGAATTCTCGTCAAGAACAACTCAAGGCTTTTGATCGCTTGCTCACCATCATGGATGAACTTCGAGAACAATGTCCGTGGGATCGAAAGCAAACCTTACAATCGTTACGCCACCTCACCATAGAGGAGACCTATGAGTTGGGCGATGCCATTCTTGACAACGATTTAGAGGAAGTCAAGAAAGAACTGGGAGATTTACTGCTGCACATCGTTTTTTATGCCAAAATCGGAAGTGAAACCAATGATTTTGATATGGCGGATGTGGCACACGGAATTTGTGATAAGCTCATCGATCGACATCCGCATATTTACGGAGATGTGAAGGTGAAAGACGAGGAGGAAGTACAGCAAAACTGGGAGCGCCTGAAACTCAAAGAGGGAAAAGAAAGTGTTTTGGAGGGTGTTCCGAAGAGTTTGCCGGCCTTGGTGAAGGCCAACCGCATTCAGGATAAGGTTGCTGGTGTGGGTTTTGATTGGGAACGTCCACAGCAGCTATGGGAGAAGTTCCAGGAGGAACTCAACGAATTACAACACG
>CAWUKP010000180.1:0-5663 GCA_963922975.1 uncultured Spongiivirga sp.
ATCGTAAATAGAAGGCGCTGCACAGCCAACGATATCTGAAGAAACCAATTCGTCGCTTACTTCAAACTTGATCTGCTCCACCAAATCACCTTCCAAGGCATATTTTTTCATGATGGCATTAATGGCTTCTTTAGAGGTTTCTTTCTCTAATTGTAAGTTCAAAATGGCCAACGAACCATTTGGTACTGGCACACGGATAGCATTGGAGGTCAGCTTTCCTTCCAAGGCAGGAAGCGCCTTACTTACCGCTTTACCCGCGCCGGTCTCGGTGATAACCATATTCAAAGCCGCTGCACGACCTCTGCGGTATTTACTGTGCATATTGTCTACCAAATTCTGGTCGTTTGTATAGGCATGAATGGTTTCTAAATGCCCAGACACAATACCTATAGAATCTTCTACCACCTTTAAAATGGGAGTGATCGCATTGGTGGTACAAGAAGCCGCGGAAAAGATATCTGTAGCGCTGGTATCGTAGGCCTGCTGGTTAACGCCGTGTACAATATTGGGAACTTCCTTGCCGGGAGCAGTTAACAGCACCTTTTCTGCTCCTTTGGCGGTCAGATGCCGCGAAAGGGCTTGTTTATCTCGAAAGGCACCTGTATTATCGATAACCAAGGCGTTTTGTATGCCATAATCTGTGTAGTCGATCTCTTCGGGGGCATTTGCCGAAATCATGTGTACGGTTGTGCCATTGAGAATGAGCGCATTATTTTCTACATCTACATGAACGGTTCCAGGGAAATCGCCATGAACAGAATCGTATCGCAATAAGGAAGCGCGTTTTTCAAGTACTTTTTCATCGATGGTTCCGCGAGTGACAATTGCGCGAAGTCGAAGTTGACTACCTTTTCCAGTGCGTGCCATCAGTTCCCTTGCCAACAATCTACCGATACGACCGAAACCATAAAGCACCACATCCTTTGGCTGAATTTCTTCTGAGCCGTTGGTGCTTTTCAGTCGGTCAATGAGAAAGGAGGTAATATTGACATCGTCGTTTTCTTCCAGATGAAACTCATAGGTAAGCTTACCGATATCCAATTTGGCAGGTGGCAGGTCAATCTTAGTCAACTCACGCGCAATTTCCACGGAATCAAAAACAGAGATTGGTTTTTGAACGAACTCATGTGCATACTGATGCAGGTTCATGATCTCGCTTACATTTCTGTCTATCAGCTGATTTCGAAAGAAGACCAATTCAATGGACTTGTCGTACCACAAATCGTGGATGATCTTGATGAATTCTACAGAAGCTTTTCTACGATCTGCCTGAAAGGCAAGTTCTTTCTCGTAAACTTGTTGTGTCGTCATTACCGAAAATTGAAGTTTTTAAAATTTCGGCAAAAGTATAGATTTCAAACGTTTTCGTGAAGTGTTTTGGAAATAAAAAAGGCCTTCGAAAGAAGACCTTGTATACGTATGAACTTATGGTGCTGTTAATCGCTAAAGATCAGGCGTTCTCTGGAGCCTTCTGTATTAATGAAGACAATGTTTTTGAGCTCAGCGGTATTAAATTTCCGTAAGAAATTGATATTAGATACAGGCTTGTCATTCACCTCCACAATCACAGCGCCTGGCGTAAGTCCGTAGTTGTACAATCCTGCATCCGTGTTCTTGACAACAAGCACGCCTTCCTTTTGACCTGTAATTTTCTCCAGTCTTTCCTTCGAACTGTCAGGAAGGTTGCGCAATTCCATATCGAGAAATTTAACAGTACCTAGTTCTACGAAGGCCTTTCCGTCTGATAATTGCACTTCAAAAACCTTGGTTCTCTTATCTCTATTCACCGTTACCTTAATAAGGTCATTGGGTCTTTTGGAGCTTAGGTAGCCAGAAAGGTCAGAGAACTTTCTAATTTTCACACCATCAAGCCTTTTAATAATGTCACCTGGTTGAATCCCCGCTTTTTTAGCTCCAGAATTAGGATCGACATCCGTGATGTACACGCCCTCTATTTCACTCAGGCCATTCTCAACCGCATAAGAGGAATTTCTGTTCAGTGTGGAGATACCTAAAAGGCCTTTTTGGACGGTTCCGTATTCCAGCAAGTCTTCGATGATCTTTTTCACCGTATTGCTGGGCACTGCAAAGCTATACCCCACATAGGAGCCAGTTTGAGAAGTGATCGCTGTATTGATGCCGACTAATTCACCTCGCGTATTGACCAAAGCGCCACCACTGTTGCCAGGATTCACTGCGGCATCTGTTTGTAGAAAGTATTGATTTCTGTCGTCCAACTCATTCAAATCACGTGCTTTGGCACTGATGATACCTGCTGTCACGGTGGAGGTGAGGTTGAACGGATTACCAACCGCCAAAACCCATTCGCCAAGTCGCGTCGCATCAGAGTCTCCAAAGACAATGAACGGTAATTCTTCGCCTACTTCAATCTTCAGCAGCGCTACATCATTGTTTACATCTTTACCAACCAATTCTGCGTTGTACGATTTGTTATTATTTAGGGTGATTTCAATTTCGTTGGCACCATCGATGACGTGATTGTTCGTCACAATGTAGCCATCAGGTGAAATGATCACTCCTGAACCGGTTCCCACACGGACACGCTCGCTTCCGCGACCGTAGAAAAGATCCAAAATACTTGTGGGCTGATTAGAAGTCGCCTTATTTTTCACATGGACTACAGCGTGTACTGCATTTTCCGCCGCTGCTGTAAAATCAACACTTACCGTTTCCCCTTCGGCATTGGTAAAAGCAGTCGGAACATAGGTAGGTAATGCTGATTGTTGGGAAGCTACTTCAATGGTTTCTTTTTCAATAAATAATTTGTAGGCACCAAGGGTGATGAGACCTCCTAGAATTGACGCCAAGGTTAAATAGGTTAATTTCTTCATTTGTCGCTTCTTTGATTCAACTTATAACTTAAAATTAGAAATATCATTACGTGCCTGTTTCAACTTTAACGCCCATTTAACAGGGCTACCAGCTTTGAAATATTTGTACATTTGTTCACTGAACAGATGCAGTTAACATTCCATAAATATCAAGGAACAGGCAACGATTTTGTCGTGATAGACGATCGTGCATTACACCTAGACCAAAATGATGCCAAACGAATTGCGCAGCTGTGCGACCGTCGTTTTGGCATAGGCGCCGATGGATTGATCCTTTTGCAAAATGATGATGAGGTTGACTTTAAGATGGTCTATTTCAATGCAGACGGTCAGCCAAGCTCTATGTGCGGAAATGGCGGTCGATGTATTGTGGCATTCGCCAGAGATTTGGGTTTGATTAGTAATACTGGGAGTTTTCGAGCTGTTGATGGCCTGCATACGGCTTCGATTGCTGGGGATTTGGTCGCCTTGGCGATGAATCCAGTGACGAAGGTTGAAACGCATGCCGATCATTTTTTTACAGATACAGGTTCACCTCATCATGTAACGATGGCTGAAAATTTGTCAGCCGTGGATGTCTTTAAGGAAGGACGTAAAATTCGTTACGGGGCGCCCTACGGCGAAGCTGGAAGCAATGTAAATTTTGTAGAAAAGCGAGGGGAAGATACTTTTGGTGTTCGAACCTACGAACGCGGGGTAGAAGGTGAGACCCTATCGTGTGGGACGGGAGTTACAGCCGTGGCTCTAGCCATGCATGCGTCAGGTCGAACCAATGCACAAGACGTTAGTCTAGAAACTCCTGGTGGCGAGCTGCGTGTTCGTTTTGAGGTGAATGGTCTGGGCTACAAAAACATTGAACTCATTGGTCCAGCACAATTTGTTTTTAAAGGCAGTATCCAATGGTAGCGATCAAAAATAATGTGGTGTCCCTTCGCGCGTTAGAGCCAGAAGACCTTGATTTTCTCTACAAAATTGAGAACGATACTTCTATTTGGGAAGTCAGTCATACCCAGGCGCCGTATTCCCGATTTGTGCTGAAGCAATATCTGAGTAATGCTCACAAAGACATCTACGAGGCGAAACAACTTCGTTTGGCTATTTGCAATGAACAACAAAAGCATATTGGCTTGATCGATTTATACGACTTCGATGCGCGACATCGTAGAGCAGGAGTTGGGATTATTATAGCGGAGGCTGATGAACAAGGAAAAGGATACGGTCGTGCCGCCTTACAATTATTAATCGATTATGCATTCAAGCATTTACAGTTACATCAACTGCACGCTTGTATCGCAGAAGATAACGAACGCAGCATTCGTTTGTTCAAAAGTCTTGGCTTTGAGCTTTGCGGCACCCAGCGCGATTGGCTACTAAGCGAAGGAGCATTTAAGAGTCAGTTGTTATTTCAAAAAATCAATTCATAGTATGTACATCCGAAAACTTTTGGTCGTAATTGCTATTCTAGGGGTCATCATAGGCGGTCTGGTTACGTATAATATTTATACCACCATCTTTTCTCCCAACACGGCTTTCAATAACGATCAAGCTTTTATCTATATTCCAAGCAATGCCACTTTTGGAGAAGTCAAAGAACAATTGGAACCTTTGCTAAAGGATGTTGAAGGTTTTGAATCAGTGGCTAGGCGGAAAGGATATGTGAACAACATCAAGGCGGGTCGGTTTGCCATTAATAAAGGGATGAGCAATAATGATATGGTGAATACGCTGAGGGTAAACAACCTGCCCATCCGGCTTACGTTCAACAATCAGGAAACCATACATAGATTGGCGGCTCGTATTTCAAACCAAATTGAAGCAGATAGCTCAGCCTTGGTGGCCGCGTTTAGTGATGCTACTTTCTTAAAGGAAAGCGGATTCAATGAACATACCGTATTAGGCATGTACATCCCCAATAGCTATGAGCTCTTTTGGAATACCTCTGCCGAGGCGTTTAGAGACCGTATGCAAAAGGAGTATGAGAATTTCTGGAATAGCAAGCGACGTGCTCAGGCAGCTAAACTCGGATTGTCTCCTATGGAAGTCATCACGCTCGCTTCTATTGTACAAAAGGAAACAGCCAAAGTAGATGAACGTCCACGGGTGGCAGGAGTATACCTAAACCGTATGAAGCGAGGGATGCGACTGCAAGCAGATCCAACAGTTATACATGCCATCAAAAAGACTTCGGGCAATTATGATACAGTGATTAAACGCGTGCTCTACCGTGACCTGGAGCTCGATTCTAAATACAATACGTATAAATATGCGGGCTTGCCGCCTGGGCCTATCAGTATGCCTGATATTTCTGCGATTGAGGCCATATTGAATGCCGAGGAACACAAATACCTTTATTTTGTAGCCAATGTGAAAAAACCAGGCTACCATCTTTTCGCTGAAACTCTTGCGCAGCATAACCGCAACAGGAACCAGTATCGCAGATGGATTAACGAACAGGGGATCTATCGATGAAGTCGATTTGGGTCATTGCGTTTTTTTGCTTCGCTTCTGTGCACGCGCAGTTGAGTCCACCGCCTTTTTTTCAAGCTTCCGATACATTGCATAAACCACGGAGAAACTTTGTGGTCATCACACAGGCATCTTTGGCAACTGCTACCTTGGTTGGTCTTGATCGGTTGTGGTATGCCGATTTTCCGCGCTCGTCTTTCCGATTTATCAATGACAATGATGAGTGGTTGCAAATGGACAAAGCTGGACATGTATTCTCTGCCTACTATCTAGGACATATTGGAGCGCAAACATTGGCGTGGGCTGGTGTGAGTAAGCGTGATCAATTGTTATACGGTGCTACAC
>CAWUKP010000181.1:0-5653 GCA_963922975.1 uncultured Spongiivirga sp.
TAGTTCACTGTTAATATCTTCTGTTGGGTCGTCTTTGTCGCAAGACATGAGTAGACCAAACGTGAGGAGTGTACATACAAGGATACTAGCTTTAATTTTCATTTTTCTGAATTTTGATAAGAGGTACCTACTCGTTCGCTTTTCGGTTTCCGCGGCTTCCATTTTTGAGTGCTGTACGAAGCGAAGAGCACTCGAAATAAACCACAGCATTTGCCTCTTGTTCAAAGATTCAGTATCTTCTACGAAGATTTAAACACTAGTTTATTTCACACACACACTGTGAGAGCCGCTACCTGGTAGTGGCTTTCTCTTTTTTATTTAGCGTGCTGTCATAAGAGAATTTGAATTCATTGATGTTGAAACTTGAGCTTTCTCAAGTGTTCACCTTGGGGGGTAATTGTTACCCAGAGTTTATCTAATTTTTTTCAAAATAGGCGAACAGACAATGAGCAGCAGGATTCCTCCCACAAACCATAGCAACCAGATGGATTTAGTAGATTCCATTGGAATTGATTGGTGTTCACCGATAAGGATCAAGCTAGCCCAATAGTAAGGCGAAGCTTCGCTGAGTGATGCCTTTCGGAGGTAGTCTAATTTGGCTGTTCGCAAGGATTGTGTAGTGGTCGAGCCTTTCACGATTTCATCGTAGAAAACATCAATGATCTCCGTATTGGCAGCGTCATCTACGCTCCACAAAGAAGAGAGAACGCTTCGGGCTCCTGTGTTGAAAAATCCACGAGCCAAACTCATGATACCTTCACCACTTTGATGTTTGCCAGCTGCGGTATTGCATGCGCTGAGCACCACTAATGAAGCCTGATGTTCTAGTGTATACAGTTCGTGGAGGCTTAATTTCTCATCGTGAAAAGCAATCCAAGGTGTTATGCTGTCGTTGGCGTCAGCATGGGTGGCCAAATGTACGATACGGAACTTGCCACTTTCTTCAATGAACTTTTTCTTAGTTGCCTTTTCACGGGTGAAAATTTGACCGCCTAGATGCTGTTCCAGGGTTTGAATTTCTCTGTTAGAGTATTTCAAACGCATCAGGTCAGGAAACTTAAAATCAACAGGAGCAAAGCCAAGTAGTTGCCTGCTGGCATTCCTTGGAAGGTTACTATTGTGCACCACAAAAGATTGTGAATACGCATACCCAATCTCATGTGTTTCGATAAAATAATCCTCTGTGACAGCATCTGGGATCAACACTTCAAAAGGAATGGATTGCAGGAGTCCATCTGGAATGATGGTGATTTTCTGATGATAACCTAGTAGTTGCTGTGCTGCTGGCGGAAATAGTTGTCTGAACAAGGTGTTGGCAGTATGGTTGAATAGTTGCTGCTCTTGTGTGTTCGCAAAGGGTCTCTTCAAAAATTTGTCAACTTGGGCGATTCGTCCTTTCAGTGAATCTACATCCTCAATCTTGAAGAGAAGTTTTTGATCATTGGTAGCCAAAATTCCGAATCCAGCGGGCTGCTCTGAATCTACATCTAGGATAAATTCCACAAAAGGCAATGCATTGAGTTGATCGATGGGTATAATATCAATACTCTTTCTGGCCTTGTGAAAATTGGGAAACTCTTTTTTCAAGGAATCAACAAAAGCAATATACTCGGTCTTTTTGGCGAAAAGGAGGTCTTGAATAGAATCTTTAAGATGATCGGCAACATAGACTCTCTTACTCGTTAGTTGCGCTAATTCTTTTCGCCTGCGGAGATCCTCACTCTTAACGGAATTGGGCAAAACCCGGTCCATTAAATTTTTGGTAATAATTTCCTCAGTAAGCAATACCGCTTTGTTCTTTTCCATGAAGAAGTAGGCCTGATCCACATCATTGAGCTCGAAGCACAGAGCAACGGCCTGGGTATACAATTGGGCTCCTTTTTGTCGCCAAAATAATTGAGACTTCTCTTCAACACTTTCAAATCGAATCAAATCCAAGAGTTGGTCGCTTAGCAGATAAAGATCTAAGGCGCTTTGAGCATATGCCGCTTTGCGCGAAGCATCGTACTGTGCTCTGCGAATACGAGCTCGATGCAACAAAAGATCAAAATAAAGCCATTTGTTAGGCTCTAGACTTAAAGTGGGTAAGGTGGGTTCTTGGAGATCATATGTAGCAGAATTCAATAATCCCATAAAAGCTCGATCAGACGCCTTAATCGCTTCGTGGGCTTGCCCTAAGCCTAAATGTGATTGGGCCAAGTTATAGTGCAATCTTCTTTGTTGCAGGTCGCTCTTACTAACCTCAAGTGCCTCTTTTAAGAAGTGTTGCGCCCTTTCAAATTTTCCCATGTCTAGATGCGCCACTCCGAGATCGTTCAAGCTATTGGCTATCCGAAAAGTGTCTAGCTGTTGCTGAGCTATTTGCAGCGCCTCGGTGTATGATACGATAGCGAAATTTTGGGTAGTGTCCTTTTGAACACTGTAAAGGTGACCCAAATTAGATTTGATATTGTATAATTGCCAATATCTGGGTTTCAGTTTCTGGATATCGATTAGTTCAAGTGCCTTATTCAGCTCGACGATTGCTCGTTTTTCATATTTTGGATTTCCCGTTTTGCTGTAGGCTGCAGAGGCATTGATGTAGTTTTGTAAAAGATTTTTGTTGAAGCCTTTGGCAGTCAATTCTGCTTCCGCTTTCTCGTAATACTCAAACGCTTTGAACAAGTCGCCCATGCGCGTGTAGTTGTTTCCAATCCAGGTATAAGATTTCGCCGCAAGATCGCTTTTTGGTGCGGATGAAATGACCTTTTCATACGCTTTGGTGGAGTTTTGATATTCTTCGGCACGACGATAGAAGATACCGAGATTGAAGGCACTTTTCTGATAGTCTTGGAGTCCTTCTTCCCCAACTTTTGCCCGGGCTGTAGTGGCTTCTTTGGTGTAGTATATGGCTTTTTGGAGTTCGGTATTATAGTAGTATTTCCCCAAATAATGCAAATCGATACCTAGTTGTTTCCATGCTTGACGAGCTTCTAATTGTTTGATATGACGGTCGATCTCCATGGTAGCACTGTCTAGGCTCAACAGACTATCTAATTCCTTCGATTGCCCATCCTGAGCACTGCAAAAGGTAGTAAGCAGTAGCGGAAAAATAAGTGAAAGAAGGCGATAAGTATAATACCTACCGCCTCGAATTTCATGGAATCCAAAGTTCATATTAGAACCTGCCGTTAAAACATTCTTTGTTGACTCCGGGTAACATTTTTTGAACTTCTGTGTTTTCTTCTTGATTCGCTTCACAACTACTGTTTGCCGTGCAGTTTGCTTTGTATTGAAAACAGTTGACAATCCAAGCCTCGTACTCCTTACACTTCTCCGAAGGGATCACCTCATAGATCGTGAAATACTTCTCAAAACTCTCTTTGATTTTTGCTTTTTCAGCAGGGGTAAATTCCTTTAAGTATTTTACTTGAAGAACTATTCTTTCTTGGGTGCAACGATCTCGGTCCAAGAGCGAATCGTCTGCCTCTGTATTTTGTTCTTCAAAAACTGTTTCTGACGTGTTTTCAGAAGTACATCCTCCTAAGTTGAAGATAAACGCAAGCATTACCAATGCTTGGAAGTAGCGTAATTTTTCCATGTTCAGTGTATTTAGTTAGACTATAATGTGTCTTATAGTTCCCGCAGGCAAATATTGTTACCCACTTAAAGTTAAGAATTTAATACTTTTAGCTTCCATTAAGGTTAAGAAGTTCATGAATGTCCCCCAAGACGATTATTTAAAAGCACTTTCTGAAGGACATACCGCTACCATCCAACATGTATATCAGCAGATATTTCCGAAGGTGTTGACATTCGTTGCTCAGAACAAAGGACAGCAATCTGACGCCGATGATGTTTTCCAGAAGGCACTCCTGCAAATAGTTGCTAGATACAAGCTTCGAGGTTTGAGTATCAATACCTCTTTTGAGGCCTTTTTGTTCACCGCCTGTAAAAATTTATGGCGAAGAGAGCTAAATAAACGAAAAAGGGAGGTAACAACTGAGGGGGTAAAGGAACTAGTGAGTGAAGAGCGCGATATGGCTTTAGCACTTTTAGAGCAAGAAAAGTGGGAGCTTTTTCAGGAAAAGTTCAAGCTTTTGTCCGAAAATTGTCGCACGGTCTTAAAAATGTATTTTAACAAAGTACCGTACGAAAGCATTGTGAAGGAGCTGGGGTATCGATCGGATAATGTATTGCGACAGCGCATTTTTAAATGCAAAGCGAAACTGACAGAGCTGGTCAAAAAAGATGTGCGCTTCCATAAATTGAGAAATCTATGAAGGCCTATATGGAACAAATCGATAAATACCTTAATCACGAGCTAATCGACTTGGAGCGTGCCGCATTTGAGGAAGCTTTGACTACTGATGAAGATTTGAGGCGGGCACTCTATCTCCAGTTGGAAATGCGAGATGCTTTGAATGAGGATTCATGGTCATTTCTGCAAGCGTCCAATCAAGAAGACGCAGTGAAGGCCTTAGAAGCTTTTTTTAGATCTCAGGAAGCAGTGCAACTGAGAGAAAAGTTCAAGAAAGTTGGGAACACTCAACCTATTGCGCCGAGAAACAGGAGTCGCAAATTTTGGTGGGTAGCTGCCTCGTTGATTGTGATGCTCGGTGCGTCATATCTCTTTTGGCCCAAAACCCAGTCGCCGCAGGAACTCTTTGCTGAGTATGTAGTGGTTGATCAAATGCCTTCTTTTGTGGCGAGATCTTCTTCAGGAGATGACTTGTTGCAGCAAGGGCAACTTGCTTTCGAGGAGGAAGCATACACTCAATCTCTGGAAATATTTGAAAGCTACTTGAACACTACTGAGGAGGTAGATGCACGGGTATATAGCTACATTTTCAAGGCTTCGCTGCTGCTTGATGATATAGCAAGCGCACAAAAAGCATTGAATACCCTAGAGCATACGAATTCCTTTGAAGCGCAAAAAGCAGATTGGTACTACGCTTTGTTCTATTTGCATCAGGAGCGCATTGCTGAAAGCAAAGAACGTCTTGAAATCATTCTTTCAGATTCAAAGAACTATCAGTACATTCAGGCTCAAGAATTGCTGAATAAGCTCAAATAATACCATCAGTTGCGTAAAAGAAGAATTTACTACGTTTTACTCGTCGTAGCAGCCTTGGGTTTCTATCTTTTCGAAACCTATTACAAATCGCCAGAACAGCGTCAAGCGGAAGAAGAGGCTACGATACCCAAAGAAAATACCAATCTCTTTTACTTGCCTAGTTCCACTACAGGACAAGTGATTCATCATGATTACTATTCCTTATCATATCACGAAACACACGAACAAGCAGAATGGGTCGCCTATGAGCTCAAGAAACAACAGTTGCAACGACATGATTACGACCGACCGTATTTTGAAATTGACAAGGCCGTGAAAACGGGTGCAGCGCATTGGCGCAATTACAAAAACTCGGGGTACGATCGTGGTCACCTTTGTCCTGCGGCCGACCGACGTTTCTCTATAGCTGCCTATGAAGAAACGTTTCTGACAAGCAACATTACTCCGCAGCGACATGATTTTAATTCAGGAATTTGGAATCGACTGGAGCAAAAAATCCGCTATTGGGCGCATCGGTACGATGGTGTCTATGTAGTTACTGGCGGGATTTTGGAGGAAGGTTTACAGACGATTGGAGACGATGAGGTATCTGTGCCC
>CAWUKP010000182.1:0-5602 GCA_963922975.1 uncultured Spongiivirga sp.
CCAATTTTCAGGGCCTTTCAGTCCGCGACCTCCGGAAACCACGACTTCAGCATCTGCAATGGTAACTTTGCCTGCAGCTTTATCTACCGAGCTCACTTCAACACCACCACCATCTAAAACGCCAGGATTGAAGTCTTCTGCATTGGCAGCGCCATTACTTTCTACCAAGCCGAAGGAGTTTTTCGCTAAACCGATAATCTTCACTGCAGCGGCAACTTCAGTAATCGCAAAGGCCTTATTGGTGAAGGCTGTTCTTTTAACTTGAAAAGGAGCTGTGCTTACAGGAGCTTCCACTACATTAGGAACGTAGCCTGCATTCAATTGCATCGCGAGTAGGGGAGCCATGTATTTGCTATCAGCGCTTGAGCTTACAACCACTACTTCTGCATTTTCACTTTTGGCCGCTTCTGCTAAGAGTGTGGCAACTTCTTTCGCGTTGAAATGAGAAGAGGTCGTAGTGGCCTTCAATACTTTGTCTACTCCGTAAGTTCCCAAAGCTGAAGTGTCATCAGCGCCCATACTCAAAGCCGTCACTGAAGTTCCCAATTGATTGGCTACTTCTTTGGCATAAGATGCCGCTTCGAAGGCTGTCTTTTTGAATTTTCCGTTTTCCGTTTCTGTATATACTAAAACTGACATAGCTAATTTTTTAGATGGCCTTTGCCTCGTTGTGTAATAGGTTTACCAATTCGTCTACTGAATTCGCAAGTTTCACGGCACCTTTGGGTGCTGGCTTTTCGAACTTAACAGCATTTGTAGCGGCCTCCGCAGAAACGGCTTCTTTTACCGTCAATGGCTTTTTTCGGGCCATCATGATGCCTCTCATGTTAGGGATGCGAAGGTCACTTTCTTCCACCAATCCTTTTTGTCCACCTATTACCAATGGGAAAGAAGTTTTCACGGTTTCTTTTCCACCGTCAATTTCGCGCACGGCAGTGGCAGAAGTTCCTTCTACTTCAAGGCCAATGCACGTATTGACAAAATTGGCGTCGATTAGTGTGGCGAGCATACCTGGTACCATACCTCCGTTGTAGTCAATAGACTCGCGGCCAGCAATGATGAGGTCATAACCTCCTTCTTGGGCAACGGCGGCAATTTGTTTTGCAACAAACATACCGTCAGTAGGTGCTGCATTTATTCTAATAGCAGCATCGGCTCCAATAGCAAGTGCTTTGCGCATGGTAGGTTCAACGTCTGCTTCGCCTACTGTGATAACGTCGACGCTCGCCCCTTGCTTTTCTTTGAACCACATCGCGCGAGTTAAGCCAAACTCGTCGTTGGGATTGATCACAAACTGAACACCGTTGGTATCAAATTTGGTATCACCTTCGGTAAAATTGATCTTGGATGTCGTGTCCGGAACATGACTGATACAGACTAATATTTTCATGGTAAATTGTAGTTTATGAAATCGTTTTCGAAGTGGGCACGAAGATACATAAAAAAACTCAAAATACTATGCATGCATAATAAATTTTTCTTCCTTTTTGAAGTGAAAGTGTCTGAGCATTGCTATTTTTGTTTTCCTTTTCAAAATAGCCAGTAGCGAATAATCAACTATGAGAACGATACAATTCAGAGAGGCGATCGCCGAAGCCATGAGCGAGGAAATGCGCAGAGATGAAAGCATTTACTTAATGGGAGAAGAAGTCGCAGAATACAATGGTGCCTACAAGGCGTCTAAAGGGATGTTAGATGAATTTGGTCCGAAGCGCGTCATCGATACGCCTATCGCCGAACTCGGTTTTGCCGGAGTAGGTGTAGGCTCAACAATGACGGGGAACAGACCGATTATTGAGTTCATGACTTTCAACTTCTCCTTGGTGGGGATTGACCAGATTATCAATAATGCTGCGAAGATTAGACAGATGTCTGGCGGGCAATTTCCTTGCCCCATCGTTTTTCGTGGCCCTACGGCTTCAGCGGGTCAGTTGGCCGCCACACACTCGCAGGCGTTTGAGAGTTGGTTTGCCAACACGCCCGGATTAAAAGTAATTGTACCTTCCAATCCGTATGATGCGAAAGGCTTGCTTAAATCTGCCATTCGCGATGACGATCCAGTAATTTTCATGGAATCCGAGCAAATGTATGGAGATAAAGGAGAAGTGCCTGAAGGAGAGTACACCATTCCGATTGGCGTTGCGGAGATCAAAAGAGAAGGTGCAGATGTTACGATTGTATCCTTCGGAAAGATCATCAAAGAAGCTTACAAAGCTGCAGACGAATTAGAGAAAGAAGGGATCTCCTGTGAGATTATCGATCTGCGTACGGTTCGCCCGATGGACCATGACGCGATCTTGAAGTCTGTCAAAAAAACCAACCGCTTGGTTATTTTGGAAGAAGCATGGCCTTTTGGTAATGTGGCCACTGAGATTACTTATCAGGTACAAACGCATGCCTTTGACTTTCTAGACGCTCCTATCGTCAAAATCAACACTGCTGATACACCGGCACCTTATTCGCCAGTTTTATTGGAAGAGTGGCTGCCCAATAGCGAGGATGTGGTAAAAGCCGTGAAAAAGGTGCTTTACAAATAAAACAAACTTCGATTTTCAACGTTTACATAGCTTCATTGGCTTTTAGTTGATGAAGCTTTTTTTATGAAAAAGAAATACCTCCTTCTCTACTTCCTTATGACCTCAATCTTGGTTTGTGCGCAGACCAAGGTGAGTGGTGTAGTTAAAGACGAATTTGGTGGCGAAGTGCCTTTTGCCAACGTGATCTTTAAAAATTCCACAGAAGGAACCATTACCAACGAAGACGGCAGATTCTATCTTGAATCAGAAAAGCGATACAACACGCTGGTGGTGTCTTTTGTAGGGTATACCACCAAAGAAATTCCATTAACTAAATCAGTTACCTACAACCTCGAGATTTCTTTACAAGAAGGCGAGCAGCTCAAAGAAGTGATCGTCTACACGGGAAAACAGTCTAAAAAGAACAATCCCGCCATTGATATTCTGCGAAAAATATGGGCGCGTAAACGTAGCAATGGAGTGAAACAATTCAGGCAATACGAATACGATAAGTATGAGAAAATTGAGTTCGATCTGAATACGATCGACAGCTCACTGATCAAGAGTCGCCTGTTTCGAGGGCTCGAATTTATGTTTGAAGAGATCGATACCTCCCGAATCACTGGAAAAACCTATCTGCCCATTTTCATCAATGAGGCTTTTTCGAAAGTATACGGCGATAACTTACTCAACAAAGAAAAAGAAGAACTTCTCGGAAATAAAAATTCAGGCTTCAGCAATAATCAGAGCTTGGTGGGTTTTGTACAAGACCTTTATGCCAGCTATGATATTTACGACAACTATTTGAAGTTTTTCGACAAGAGTTTCGTGAGTCCGCTTTCCAAAACGGGTATTGACACCTACAACTATGTATTAAACGATTCGGCCTTCATCGATAATAAGTGGTGTTATAATATTGTATACTATCCGCGACGCAAGAGCGAATTGACCTTCAAAGGCGATTTTTGGGTGAACGACACCACCTACGCCATCAAAGACATCAACTTGCAGGTTACCAAGAGCGCGAATATCAACTGGGTAAAGGAAATCTACATTGAACAAGAGTTTGAAGTGGTCAACGATTCCACCCTGCTATTGAAGCGTGATTATATGTTGACCGACTTTGCGCTGAACAAAAAAGAACAATCGCGTGGCGTCTACGGAAAGCGAACCACTTTGTACGATAACTATGTTTTTGATCAGGAAAAACCCAGAGATTTTTACAAGCAGAATGTGAATGATTTCAATCCCGAAGTTTTTGAGCGGGATGATGGTTTTTGGCAAGAAAATCGCTTGGAAGCACTGAACAAAGACGAATCCGGCGTCTACAAGCTACTAGATACTTTGAAGACAGTTCCAAAGTTCAAGCGACTGTACAATTTGACCAGTATTCTGGCCTCTGGCTACGTGGAATTCGATAAGTTGAACCTCGACTACGGGCCTATTTTCTCCACCTTCGGTTTCAATGATGTGGAAGGTATTCGCATTCGCGGAGGAGGGAGAACGTATTTCGGACGAAACGATCCTTGGCGCCTAGAAGGCTACACGGCCTACGGTTTTAGAGATCAGAAGTTCAAATATGGCATCTCAGGGAAATGGCTGCTTGACAAAAAGAGTCGCCTGATCATCTCCGCCGGAAATCGCCGCGATGTGGAACAAACCGCGGTAAGCCTCTCGGCAACCACGGATGTTTTGGGAAGAAGTTTTGCCTCTTCTTCACTGCTGGCAGGTGGCGACAACAGCAGATTGACCAACATCAATTTGACTACTGCTTCAGTAGGGTTCGAACCGGTAAAAAACGTTCGATTTGATGTGACGGGTGTATATAAAACCTTTAAATCTGCTTCGCCAGAAACTTTTAGTCTGGATTACGTAGATCCTACCTCACCCACTGGTTTTTCTTCCCAGCTGAAGCAGTCCGAACTTAATTTTCGTTTATCGCTAACCCCCAAACGAAAGACACTTGGTTTTGGCGTGGAGCGCAATGATGTAAACGACAATTATTCGCGAATTTTCTTGAACTACACCAAAGGCCTAGATGGTTTTATCAGTAATGGATTTGATTACGATAAACTGCAATTGTATTATGTGCAACCTTGGCAAGTAGGCGGTTTTGGAAGGTTAACCACTTCTTTGGAAATGGGCAAGACCTACGGAGAAGTGCCGCTGCCGCTGCTAAGCGTGGTGCCCGGTAATCAAACTTATTTTTCCATTTACAATACATTCAACCTGCTAGATTTTTATGAGTTCGTCACCGATACCTACGTATCTTTCCACGCGGAACACAATTTCAACGGACGATTATTCTCAAGAATTCCCGGCCTGCGGAAATTGAACCTGCGCGAATTTGTGGGACTTCGTGGTGTTTGGGGAAGCATCAGTGATGCGAATGTGGCATTGAACCAACCTGCTTTCGCAACGCTTCCGGTAAATCCGAATGCGATTGCGCCCAATGAGAAAATCTATTACGAGTATTCGTTCGGTGTTGGGAATATTTTCAAGGTATTTCGCATTGATTTCAACTTCAGAGGGAACTATTTCGATAATCCAGACGCGCGACGATTTAATGTGACGGGTTCCTTCGGATTCTTCTTTTAGACCATTTGATTTACAAAAACTTAATATAGTCTGGGTTGCCTAAGCAATTCAGCTTGTGTATTTTTGCGCCCCCAATAAAAAAACAAAAGTATGTATATTTTGAGAATATACCTATTTTTTTGGAAATCTGAAAATATACCTAAATACCTATTTGCAATATACCTATTATTTCGAAAAAATATGTATATTTGGAAATCGAAATATACCTAAAAAAAAACCTATGGGGTGGGGGGGTGCCAGGGGTTAGGGAATCCACTTTAGCCGCTTTTACGACGAGAAATTTGCATTTTTCTGAGTTAGGGGTAGGGATTCAACCTAAATTTTTATAACTTTGTTTGGCGTTACCGCCAAAATTTTGAAAATTTTGGTTTGGCATTCGGCTGGGCCGAGTTACGCAGAGGAGGCCCAAGCGGAGGCGCTCGGGCCCAGCCGAATGCCAAACCCAAAATTTCAAAATTTAAGGGGTAACCCCTAAGAAAATTGTAAAA
>CAWUKP010000183.1:0-5558 GCA_963922975.1 uncultured Spongiivirga sp.
TGAGTACAGAGTGGAACGAAGCTGAGCAATGCCAAGAACGGAAATATAAACTGCATAAAGCCTCAGTTAAATCTACTTAAAGCTCAAATTCTTTTCCGTCTTTTGCCAAATGCACGTTGGGAAAAACGGTTTCTGCTTCGCTACGAAATAATTCTAGGTCGGAATACCTCGTAGAATAATGTCCAAGAATCAAGGCCCCAACCTCAGCTTGAGCCGCAATCTTCCCCGCCTGCTCAGCAGTGCTGTGCTTGGTTTTAGCCGCCAAATCTTCGTGATTCTTTAAAAATGTAGCCTCGTGATACAAAGCGGTTACCGAATGAATCTGCCCCGCAATAGCAGGGTAATAAGCGGTATCACTGCAGAAGGCATAACTTTTAGGCGTTGGAGGAGAGAAGGTGACACTTGAATTGGGAATGTTGTCGCCTTCTTCATTCTTCACATCAAATCCTTGCTGCAACTTTTTGTAATACGCTTGATGAATTTTGGCCTTTTTTACCGCTTCGATATCTAATTTTCGCATACCAGGTTTTTCCCTGAATAGAAAGCCATTGGTATAGATTCGATGGTCAAGCGGTATGGTTTCTACCGTTACCTTATCATCTTCGAAAAGCAGCATAGGTTTTCGGTCTTCCAGTTCCGTAAAATGCAACGGAAACAGCGTTCTAGAATGGGCTAACTTCAATTGTAGCAAAATAATCTCCTTGATTCCCTTAGGGCTATAAATATGCAAAGGAGCTTCTCTACCCAATAATTGAAAGGTGCCAATCAAGCCAATCAAACCGTAGTAGTGATCGCCGTGTAAATGTGAAATGAAAATATGCTTGATCCTCGAGAAACGAATGCTTTTGCGTCGCAGTTCAATTTGAGTACCCTCCCCACAATCAATGAGAAAGATATGCCCTTTTACTTCTAACACTTGGGCCGTCGGATTGGTATCATGCCTTGGTGTGGCTGAATAGCAGCCCAAGATGGTCAATTTCATTCGCTTAGCAAGTCTCTTTCAATTTCTTCCATCTCGATAATGTCATGGGCCTCTTGCAGGGAAGGAACAATCATCAATGCTTCTGGTGCCTTCGCCACGTCGACAGTACGGGAGACGATCACAAAAGATTTGTTCTTCTGACGATGTTCTTTAGAAAGTGATAAAAAATCTGCGACCTCTACATGAGAAATCCCTTCCAGAGAAAAGAGGTCAATAATCAAATGGTCGTGGGCAAGCTTGGCATACATGTCCTGCAAGCGCTTCATAAATTCTTGAAAAGTGGAAGACTCTCGCGTTACGATCGAGGTCGTGCCCTGTTTCGTTACAATCATAAGAATCGGGTACTAGTTATTGTTTAATTTTTGAGGCTAATAAGTAGATGACGGCCATTCGGATAGCGACGCCATTCTCAACTTGATCCAGAATTATGGCCTGTTTAGAATCGGCCACATCACTGGTGATCTCGACCCCTCGATTAATGGGGCCAGGATGCATGATCACGATCTCATTCTGTAAGCTATTGAGGAGCTGTTTATTTACTCCATACTGTTTGGTATATTCTCGTGTTGACGGGAAGTAACTGATATCCATACGCTCATTTTGCACACGTAACATATTGGCTACATCGCACCACTCTAAGGCTTTATGCAAAGACAATTCTACCTCAACTCCTAGTGATTCTATATATTTGGGCATTAGAGTTTTAGGTCCACACACTTTAACCTCTGCTCCAAGTCTTTTTAAGGCAAAAATATTAGACAAAGCTACACGACTGTGAAGAATATCGCCCACAATCACCACCTTCTTTCCAGCCACCTCACCCAGTCGCTCTCGAATCGAATACGTGTCTAGCAAGGCTTGCGTTGGATGTTCATGTGCGCCATCTCCCGCGTTGATAATACTAGCGTTGACATGTTTGGATAAAAAGATTCCTGCACCAGGATTGGGATGACGCATCACCACCATATCTACCTTCATCGACAAAATGTTATTAACGGTATCTACCAAGGTTTCCCCTTTCTTCACGGAAGACTGCGAAGCGGAAAAATTAATCACGTCTGCTGAGAGTCTTTTCTCGGCTAATTCAAACGAAAGTTTGGTGCGCGTGCTGTTTTCAAAAAAGAGATTCGCAATGGTAATGTCGCGCAAGGAAGGTACTTTCTTAATCGGTCTGTTGATGACTTCCTTAAACTGATCGGCCGTTTCAAAGATCAAATGAATATCTTCCTCAGTGAGGTACTTGATCCCTAACAAATGGTCGACACTCAGTTGCTTCATGCGCTGGTTTGATTTTTGGTGATGAGGTATACAATATCTTCGCCTTCTTGCTCTTGCCAATGCACCTTCACCTTCTCATTGTTGATGGCGTCTACTTGCCTGCCACGATAATTGGGTTGAATGGGCAAATGGCGACTGAATCTTCGGTCGATCAAGCATAGTAATTCAATCGAAGATGGTCTGCCGTATGCTTGTATCGCTGTCAAAGCCGCTCGGACACTTCTGCCCGTATACAATACGTCGTCGATAAAAACTACTTTTTGATCTTCCACCAGAAAGTCCATTTCTGTGGTGTTGGCCTCTAAAATTTTCTCACTTCGCCGGAAGTCATCTCGATAAAAGGTGATGTCCAGATAACCTATATTCACTTTTTTAATCTGGTATTCTTCTTGTAGTAGACGCACCAGGCGATTGGCCAAAAAAGAGCCGCGGGGCTGCAGGCCTATCAGTACAGTTTTCGAGAAATCTAGGTGATTTTCAATCAATTGACAAGCCAAACGGTGTAGGATAATGTGGACCTCTTTGGTAGTGAGTAGCACGTTTTGGCTCATGCGGGTAAACTTCTGGGTACAAAAATAGGTTTTTTTGGAATAAATTGATCCAATAGACTACGCTTTGATGATTCTTTCTAAATTTAGAACTACAAACACTACCAAATGACCCACGGCACTCACAACGCGCTCGAAGATCCAAGAAATGCCCATGTTCAAATTATGATCAATGGCGAACTCTTTCCCAGAGAAATGGCAAAAATATCGGTTTTTGATAGTGGTTATCTCGTGGGTGATGGCGTTTGGGAAGCACTGCGACTGCATCAAGGTGTACTAGTCTTTTTGGAAGAACACCTGAGTCGGCTCTGGCAAGGCGCCACCACTATCGGGCTGCAACTACCGTTTACCAAAGAGCAATTGGTGCAGGATATACAAACCACCTTGAAGGCTAATGCGATGCACGATCATGTGCATGTGCGGATCATGGTAACGCGCGGCATCAAGAAAACACCTTCTCAGGATCCAAGATTGACCATTTCTGGTCCAAATGTGGTCATTGTCGCTGAACACAAAAAGGCTTCCGAAGAAAGCAAGCAAAAAGGCATCACTTTGTTCACGAGCACCATTCGTAGAGGTTCACCAGATTATTTAGACCCGCGTTTAAATTGTCACAGCAAACTACACGAAGTACAAGCGCTCATACAAGCGCTAGAGGCGGGGGCCGACGAAGCCTTGATGCTCGATATTCACGGTTTTGTGGCTACCTGCAATGCGACCAACTTTTTTATGGTGAAAGACGGCGAAGTTTGGACATCTACAGGACAATACTGTATGAATGGTATCACCCGAGGAAAAGTCATCGAAGCCTGCAAACGTTTCGACATTCCTTGTTATGCAAAAAACTTTTCACTCTTTGATGTCTACGGGGCAGACGAAGCATTTGTAACAGGCTCTTTCGGCGGACTCACACCAGTAACGGCAGTCGATGGTCGATCCATAAGTGCCGAAGCCGGACCACTCACCCAGCGTCTTCAAGCCTTGTATCAACAATTGATTCAAGAAGCTGTTAATACTGCGCATCATGGATAATACCAAACGCCTTTGCCTGTGGTCTGGGCCCAGAAATATTTCTACCGCCTTGATGTATTCCTTCGCGCAGCGCAGTGATACAAAAGTCTTCGACGAACCTTTGTACGCGTACTATCTGGCAAATACGTCGGCTCATGAATACCATCCCCTAGCTCAAGAAATCTTGGCAACCATGGAGCGCGACGGACAAAAAGTAGTGGAAATGATGATGGGCACTCATGATTCGGAAGTGGTTTTTTTCAAAAACATGACCCATCACCTGCTACACCTGGATCGGCAGTTCCTCAAAGACTGCCACAACATCATCTTGACACGCGATCCGAAAGAGATGCTTCCTTCTTTTGATGCGGTCATCGAACAACCTTCCATGCAAGACGTAGGCTATGCGATGCAAACTGAATTGATCGATTATCTAGAAAAACACAGCATTCCTTTCGTAGTGTTAGATGCAACGCATTTCCTCAAGAATCCAGAAGGTGTACTACGACAACTTTGCAAAAAAGTCGGGATCCCTTTTCAATCTCATATGCTTTCTTGGGAAGCTGGTGCTCGACCCGAAGATGGTGTTTGGGCGCCACATTGGTACAAAAATGTACATCGTTCTACCTCCTTTACGCCTTATCAACCCAAGACCACTCCTTTTCCAGAGCACTTAAAAGCACTGCTTCAGGCATGTCAAGAACACTATCAGCGCATCGAAGGTTTGGCACTGCGGTAAAAATAGTCAGCTTCAGATTTTTCGTATCTTTCTAACAACCAACTAACAACCTTTGTTCATGGCCCTGCTATCCCAGCTTCGCGGTCGCCTGTCGCGTATTTCGGAGAAAGAATGCTTTTTGTTCATACTGCTGATCGGCCTCTTACCTGCTATTCATGATTTTTCGCTGTTTGCGCTCGCTGGTTTCTCCATGACAGACCTGTACAACTACCAAACGGAAAACGAAGCCTTGGTCAAATGGTTGTATTTTTTACCCTTGATATTATTTCCTTTTGGACTGTTTTTGGTGATCCGAAGTAAGCATTACGATCGCCTCCTAGGACTGCTGCCCTATCTTTTTTCCATCTTACTCTGGTGGACGATCCGTACGGAACTTCTGCTAGAGAATTTACGCATCCTCACAATTCTGCACTTCGTTTGTTACAAAGTGGCCTTTTTGTTCTTTGTGGACGAAGGGCGTGTGCGGTCATGGCCGTTCTTATTGATGCTAGCTATTTTGTGGTTCGCTCTCGATTGGCAGCATTTGGTGCTTTTCACCACCTATACCCTCTTGGTGAAATTCATCTATCTAGCCATCAAACAAAACCTAGCAATTTTCAAAGAAACAGGCGTAAAACGATCACTCGGATTAGTCCTGAAGTCGATTTTCTACTGGTCGCCCCTCCTGCTCTTCATCATTCCAAGTGCCATCATTTCGAACAAGGTAGAAAAGAAATCCATCGACAGCATCTATGCCGAAGGGCTTGTCATTTCCACAGACAGCATTAACCGTTATAAGCGTGTACAGTTTCAACGTGATATGATCCGAACCGTCGATTTTCGGATGGACACCTTGCGTATGAAGATCGATGAATCTACTGCCCGTATCAAAGCCGCTTCCAAAGAAAAAGCCAATGACCTTCCCTATTTGGCTGGGGAAGTGTATTACGATGTGGTGCCAGATTCTATCAAAGACGTTATTCCCGGATTGGAAGCCAAGGAGTGCTTTCCGCTCAACCTT
>CAWUKP010000184.1:0-5554 GCA_963922975.1 uncultured Spongiivirga sp.
AGTGGCTAGGCGCATGATTCCAATAGGGCAAAAACAACGAGTCTTTGGTCTTGATGTAGTGCGTGCCGTGGCGATCTTGCTGATTATGGTTTCCCACTCGGTTTTGCTGATGGCTCCAGAGAGTGATTCACTTTGGGCACTAGGCGCCCGTTTGTGTGGAGCCATTGGAGTTGATGTATTTTTCGTTTTGAGTGGATTTTTGATTGGCGGTTTGCTCCTTCGGAATTTCGAGAACAATAAAATACATTGGAAAGACCTTCGCTATTTTTGGATTCGACGCTGGTTTCGCACTTTACCCAACTATTATTTGATCCTTTTGGTGAATGTAGGATTAGGGTACTGGGTCTTTCAAAACGTACCTTCCAATGTGTGGACCTACTTTTTCTTTCTTCAAAATGCGACAAGCGCCATGCCAGACTTTTTTACAGAATCCTGGAGTTTGTCTATTGAAGAATTTAGTTACCTGATCGGACCCTTCGTCGCCTATCTTTTGTTACGACTAAGACTTTCCAAAAAAGCAAGCTTTCTAGGAGCGGTTGTGGTGATGCTGGTAATTGGTTGGATCGCCAAAGGCTATTTTCATGCGCAACACGAAGTAGAGACCTATCATTTCTGGACGACCCATTTGCGCAAAGTAATCATCACGCGCATCGATAGTATTTACTATGGTTTTCTTGTGATCTATGTGCTACAGCACTTTCCGAAGTTCGTACACATGTACAAACGCATATGTTTCATTTTAGGCAAAGCCTTACTTATCGGTATGCACGGTCTGCTATTTTGGCTGGACGCCACGGTGGTTAATGCTCCTAGCTTTTTCAACCTTTGGTATTTACCGCTTATTTCGGTATCCGTTGGATTGATGCTATTTGAAGTGTCTAGCTGGAGAAAGGCACCACTTCGGTTACAACGACCCGTTCGCTTTGTCAGTATCGTATCTTATGCTTTATACCTAGTAAACTTTTCCATCGTTTTCATGCTGCTTCAGGAGTTTTTCCCTGTGACAAACATGACAACTTCAATAGTACGTCTGTTATCTTTCTGGATCTTGAGCTTCACCTTGGCAGCCATACTCTATCGCTTCTACGAGCAACCCATGACGGATTTACGAGATCATAAAAAGCTCAAGCAGTTTCTCGGAAATTGATTGCAAAAACCCTAACATTCTTGGGGATTTTCAAAAAATAATAGCGAAAACTGTGAGGTTGATAAAACTATTTCTAGTCAAAGTGCATTTTTATTGAATTGTTCAAAAAATAGAAGCGTTTTTCTTAATTTCGCGAGACTATACTTCAACTAAATTAAAACACAATTATGGCCTTTGATATTGAAATGATAAAAGGTGTTTACGGACGCCTCGCGGAACGCGTTGATGCGGCACGCAGTATTGTTGGACGTCCGTTGACATTGGCAGAGAAAATCTTGTATTCACACCTTTGGGAGGGTACGCCTACCAAAGCTTTCCAACGAGGAAAAGATTACATAGATTTTGCGCCAGATCGTGTGGCTTGTCAAGATGCTACCGCACAAATGGCACTGCTTCAGTTCATGCATGCGGGCAAACCAAAAGTAGCAGTACCAACCACGGTACATTGCGATCACTTGATTCAGGCCAAAGTAGGGGCAGATGCCGATTTAAAACGTGCCAATGAAACGAGTAATGAGGTGTTTGACTTTTTGGAATCTGTTTCTAATAAATATGGCATTGGTTTTTGGAAACCTGGCGCTGGGATTATTCACCAGGTAGTTTTGGAGAATTACGCATTCCCAGGAGGTATGATGATTGGAACCGATAGCCACACCGTAAACGCTGGTGGTTTAGGTATGGTGGCCGTTGGTGTGGGTGGTGCTGATGCTGTGGATGTAATGGCAGGGATGGCTTGGGAATTGAAGTTTCCTAAACTCATCGGAGTGAAGTTAACAGGCAAGCTTAGTGGCTGGACCGCACCCAAAGATGTGATTCTGAAAGTAGCAGATATTCTGACCGTAAAAGGTGGAACTGGTGCCATTATTGAATACTTCGGTGAAGGTGCTACCTCCATGTCTTGTACCGGAAAAGGAACCATCTGTAATATGGGTGCCGAAGTGGGTGCTACCACTTCTACCTTTGGCTATGACGCTTCTATGGATCGCTATTTGCGAGCTACAGGAAGAGCGGATGTAGCGGATGCTGCTAATGAAGTGAAAG
Organism: uncultured Spongiivirga sp.; assembly: GCA_963922975.1. GTDB lineage: Bacteria > Bacteroidota > Bacteroidia > Flavobacteriales > Flavobacteriaceae > JANQRC01. The sequence goes on from CAWUKP010000184.1 coordinate 2,189, forward strand.
ACTACTTGACCGCTGATACCGAGGTATACGCCAATCCAGAGCAGTATTTCGATCAGGTCATTGAAATTGATCTTTCTACGCTGGAACCTCACTTAAATGGTCCGTTTACGCCAGATTTGGCGACTCCTATTTCTAAAATGGGCGAAGCGGCACGTGAAAACGATTGGCCATTGAATGTAGAGGTTGGTTTGATTGGTTCATGTACCAACTCTTCTTATGAAGACATCTCTAGAGCAGCGTCGCTTGCAAAACAAGTGGCTGATAAAAATCTAAAGACCAAGTCAGACTTTACCATAACACCAGGTTCGGAACAAGTGCGCTATACGATTGAGCGTGACGGCTTTATCAAGACTTTCAATAATATCGGCGCCACAGTGTTTGCCAATGCATGCGGACCTTGTATTGGTATGTGGGATCGCTATGGCGATAAAGCAGCGAATGGTCCTCGTAATACCATCGTGCACTCCTTCAACCGAAATTTTGCCAAACGTGCAGATGGCAACCCTAACACCTTGGCTTTTGTGGGTTCTCCTGAACTCGTTACGGCAATTGCTATCGCAGGACGTTTAGACTTCAATCCAGCTACGGATAAGCTCATCAATGAGGATGGGGAAGAAGTGATGCTCGACGAACCTCGCGGGTATGAACTACCACCAGAAGGATTTGCAGTAGAAGACGCTGGATACATCTCGCCTGCCGAAGATGGAAGTGGTGTAAATGTGGCGGTTAGCGACTCTTCGGAGCGTTTACAACTATTGGAGCCTTTTACGCCAATTGGTAGCGAAATCAAAGGTGCCAAATTGTTGATTAAAGCTTTTGGGAAGTGTACAACGGATCATATCTCGATGGCGGGGCCTTGGTTGCGCTATCGTGGGCATTTAGACAATATTGCCAACAACACGCTCATCGGAGCAGTGAATGCTTTTGGAAAGAAGACCAACTTCGTCAAGAATCAATTGACAGGTGAATATGGTGGAGTTCCTGATACGCAACGTGAATACAAAGCCAACGGCATTCCAACTATTGTGGTAGGCGATCACAACTACGGTGAAGGATCTTCGCGTGAGCACGCAGCAATGCAACCTCGACATTTAGGAGTGGTTGCCGTCATTGTGAAGTCGTTTGCACGAATTCATGAGACGAACCTCAAGAAACAGGGCATGTTGGCGCTGACTTTTGCCAATGAGGCGGATTACGATAAAATTCAGGAGGATGATACCTTCAACTTCGTGGATTTAAGCGATTTCGCCCCAGGAAAGCCTTTAACTATTGAGGCCGTACACGCAGATGGAAGCAAAGATATGATTGTGGTGAACCACACCTACAACGACGCTCAGATTGAGTGGTTCAAAGCGGGTTCAGCCTTGAATTTGATCAAAGCACAAAACGCATAAGCGTTAAATTCATATTAAATCGACAAAGCTCCTGATCTTGGGAGCTTTGTTTTTTCGTACCTATTGATAAACCGAGCATTATGAAAATTTACAAATTATTCTTTTCCTTGTTGATATTCGCCTCAATGCCTGCAACCCTATTGGCGCAGAACGACAAAACTATCTTCGAGCTAAAACCGAATCAAAGTATGTTGATGACTGGAAAGGGACCAGGGCAAGACGGTGCCATCAACCCGTATGCTGATAGCGATAGCTATGCCATCGTTACCAACTTGGGTGATAATCCGTTCAGTGTACGCGTGCAATGGAAAAATGAGGTGATTCAACTAATTCAAGTCAATCCCAACGAAGAAAAGACAGTCACCTTGTATCGTGGGTATCGCTTATTCTTCGACACAGAAGCTGAAGCAAAAGCACAGCTTGTGTTCAAGAAGAAAGAATCGTAAGCTGCCGTCTACATGTCAAACAAATCAGTCAAACCGCCTTAGACGGTTTTTTTGTTCGATGTATTTCAAAGGAAATCATCTACTCAGATATTCATGACAATGTTTCGTTAAATCTCAGTGAGGGCTTCTACAAATGCGTACCTTTCGGATAGATGAAGAGTGTCAGAACCGTTTCACAAGGAAAAATGTACATTTCAAACAAACTTCTAGCGCTTATTTGGGTATGCCTAAACGCCCATCTTCTTTGCTTTTCGCAGACCTCAACACAAGAAATTGATTTCCTAAAAAGCACGTTGGAGCTAACGGAGCAGCAAGTCACATACGATCCGAGCTATTTCTCCATAGACTATCCCAATGGGGATGTACCAAGCGATAAAGGCGTTTGTACGGACGTGGTGATTCGTGCCTATCGAAAAATAGGAATAGACTTGCAAAAAGAAGTACATGAAGACATGAAAGCGCATTTCGAAGTCTATCCAAAAATCTGGGGATTGACTAGAACGGACAAGAATATTGACCATCGAAGAGTTCCTAACTTGATGACTTTTTTTTCACGCAAGGGCACTGATAAGCCTATTACTGCTAATCCCGAAGACTATAGACCTGGTGATATCGTATGCTGGAATTTAGGCGGTGCCGTAACCCATATCGGTATTGTGGTAGATAAAAAGTCGAAAGATGGACAACGAAACCTGATCGTTCATAACATTGGGGGCGGACAAGTGCTGGAAGATTGCCTTTTTGAATTCAAGATCATAGGTCACTACCGCTATCGAATATGACCAGTGTGTTTTAAAAAACGAACGAAAGATTACCCCTCAATAATTTTTTAAGGTGAAGCCAAAGGTCAGAATTTGATCTTCTCGATCTTGGTTGGCTATGACAATATTCTCAAAGGTGTGTAAGTAGTTCACCTTAAAATTTAGAAATTTCCATACAGGTAATTCCAGTCCGAGGTCTGCTTGCCACCTAAAATTATCGCCATCACTTAAGGAAGGTTGAAAATAGCTTTCATGACTCAAGACAACCTTCTTCTTAAACAATCGGTACTTTCCATTGAGCCATATGGTGCCTCGCAGCGTATTGATGGAGGAGCTCCCATTGTATTCCGCAAGATTGAAGGTGTTGGAATCAAAATCGGTTTCTTCATATTCGCAGGTCAAAGAAACTTTCAGCCAATGCTCTTTCTTGCTCAGAATTTGATAGGTAACTCCCGCACCGACCAAATATCGCAGATCGATTTCTCTTCTAAAATTCGTACTCAGAAACCCTAGAACTAATGGATAAAACTTGCGTTCTGGATTCAAATACAAGAAATTCAAACTCAAAATATCCTCGTCAGCTTTTTCCCGACCAAACTCTTGATAGACATAGGAATTCTGCGATTTGTAAACCCAATTCTTCCAAGGCTTGATGCTCAGATCAGACTTCGCCCTAAAGATCAAGGTTTCCACATTTCCTCCTTGCCAAAACCCTGTTAACGATAGCCGGGCTTTTAGTTTAAGCGTATCACTCTCATTGATCTG
>CAWUKP010000185.1:0-5549 GCA_963922975.1 uncultured Spongiivirga sp.
ATCCTTCTAAACCTCTTCAAGAACAGAGCTGGTATACCTATAGTTAGAGGCGTGGAAGTAGCGTACACCAAATCTACGTTCTTCACTTGGAAGCTATTATATGTTGCGCGAATCATGAAGCTAAAAAATGCCCATGCCCGTTTGAGAATGCTCATGTTATTGTCGTACGGAGTATTCAGATACACCAAGTCAATCCCTTCGAAATTCTCCTTCATTATGGATTGCTCCATATTGTTTTTAGAGGTAAGCATGGTCACTGTATGGCCCTGCTCAAGGAATTGTTTAGTAATCCAATAGGAACGGGTGCCTCCAGCTTCAGATGGTTTCTTGAAATATTGGTGGATGTAGAGTATGTGCATTTGCTAAAATTCAATGCAAATATAGAATCTACAAGTGTAGGAATCCTCTACTAATCGTCTTTTTTATCCGCGCTCAACTCTATTTCTACGGCGTGCCCGTGACCAGCTTCAAAGAAAATTTGAGTATTTGAGTCCTCGGTTTTAATCGTTACTGCCTGAGAGGCGCTCTTTAGTTTATAAGTTCCATGAATTTCAATTTGCGCTGGTTGCGCAAGAGGCAATCCATCCTTATCAAACTCCAGACTAGGATTTGTAAAACTAACTTTTACTTCCGACGTGTTATTCTGAATGGAGAGAATTCCTTGGGTTGACCTAAGTAGTGATCCTTTAGTTGGGGTAGCCTCATTTGTGGAGAAGGATTGATACATCACATAATCTTCTCGTTCATCAGCAAATTTTACAATATGCGCTTGTTCATCTTGTTGGAGAATGGTGTATGGCTTTTCTTGAAAGTTTCTTTGTTTTGTCGCGATCACGTATTCGTAACTGTCATTTTCTGGCGCAGTACCATGATCAATAAAAAGATTGGTGAAGGCCCCTGAATGAGTTCTTGTATTGGTCTTATTTCGCCCTCGTTGAATCTGCTGGTTTAACTCCAGGTTTTTAGCCCGGTAAACGCAGTAGTACAGCTTACCTCGAGCCACTACCATTGGAAGATCGCTTTCTGAGTTCAGTTTCCAATCCGTCATTGGTTCAAAATCAGCACCGTTAAAACGCACTCTTTCAGTTTTGTTGGTGGGCGCCTGCAGAATGTTGGTTGTTACTTTATAGGGTGATTCATTCTTGGTAATTCCTGAACCTAGGCACAGTGTCTCTCCATTGTAAAAATGATAACTCTTCCTAAATCCAAAGGAGGCATCGTGGTTGGCAGCATTTTTACGCTCCTGAAAATCTATGGCAAAAATACCATGAGCCCCTCGACTTAATTGGGTGCCATCTTCTATTTGACCAATACTCAGTGCTCCGGCAAAATTCTTATTTGTGTACTCATCTACGCGCATTTGCGGAGGATTCAATTTTTGATCTGGTAAATTGATGGTAGTACTCCCTGGCGGACGATTCCAATCCCACCCATATTCTCGAAAGCCACTTCCATAGAATCCCGTGGAATCGATAATCTCTAGAGTTCCATAGCCCTGGTACTTTCCAAATCTATTCTCTCGAGCATAAATCTCTGAACCCCAAAAATTCTTGGAGAAGCCTTTTGCTACCATTAAATAACCATTGGTTCGATAGGCCCCTATATTTCCATAATTGAACTGCCAAAAACCCGCTGTTTTGGTATATCGATCGTAGAGTAGATCTTCAGGCAATATTTTGGCGGTTAATTTTCGTTCTTTTAGTATTTCGGATAGCCTTAAAACACTGGATTCGCAGACAGGATTCTCCGTTTTAAAGGGATGTCTACCACTTACATTATTCGTGTACCTTCCTCTATTGGAAACGACTAAAATAGCCGTCACTGCGTCTCTGAAAGCGATCAGACTCTGATCACTTAAAGGAAAACCACTGCGTTCCAGAAAGTCAATCAAATGTACCATCTCGTTGAAGGAGTACATGTAGGCGATATAATGACTGTTGTGATGAAAAGAGGTGCCATCTGGTTTCAGCCAACCTGATTTGATGCTTTCGTTTGAAAATACTCGATCCAGATGTGCGCTCAGCGCTTTTAGGTAGAGAGGTCTCTTTAGGGGATCTACATGAAAAATTCTTCCCAAAAGAAAAAGATATTCATTTCTAATCAGATCCGAAAAGTAGGATTCTGGCACATACTTTTTATCAAATATTTTATGAACCTTCAGATACCAATCGATCGTGCGATCTAAACTTTCTTGATTATTGGCCGTACAATGTGGATATATCAACAGCGTTGCCAAAAAATACTCTCTTAAGTAATATTGATTGTATATGATTTCTGAATTCTCTGCAAAACCTTTGGTATATACCTCCTCCATGATTTGATTGATCAGTGCTAAATCCTCAGCATTTCGGTTTTGTAGCCAATGTTGCACAAGCGACAGTAGTGGTACGCCAGCTTTTTCCGGAGTTACATTAATCAATTCTTCCGAGCCTAGAAGTTCATGAAGCAGTGTTCGATTTCCGTTTACGTCTTTCAATTCCTCCTCATGTAAATACTTTCCGCTACAGTTCTGTCCAGGTTGGTAATCTGCGAGAAAATCGAGATATGCACTTTCAGTAAGTTCCAATTGTCGCAATACCTCAGGTGTTGGTCTGGTCTGGACTTCCGGTACTTCCTTCGCATAAAAATGGTGATAGGTGGTATCGCTAAAAAACCCTTTCACATGAGCCAGATGCCCATTCTTGATTCTTTTGTGGTAGCGAGATTTGTGCCGTAAGGGTAAATGCACAGTGAGCAAAGAATTCACATTTTGGGCAACAAGGTAGATCTGATCTACATCCTTTTGACTCTTATAGCGCTGCATATCATAGCGGCAACTCATTGTGAACCTTCGCAAGCCTTCAAAGTTGGTAGTGATTTGACTTGAAAGCACCTTGTTTTTATTACTATCAACAAAGATTATCTGAATTTCACCGTCGTTCTTCTTCTGGCTTGTGAGATAAAATTCAAAGGTGTCTTGGCCATAGCTTGTAAGATGATTGAAGGCAATCGGATTGATCGTAATCTTAAGAGTATCTTGAGCCGGTTGTTTCCATACGATTTGATTTTGATCTTCACGTAACTCTACTTTATTGGTAACATCCGTGTTTTGAACATCGCGTATGGTGATCTCCTGGTCTAGTTCTCCTAAAGGATATAGCAGAAGACCTAACAATAATGAGAGTAAAAACATGTTTAGCTAATTGATGATTGTGCACTGATTATGAGAAGCTTTGATGCTATTCTAATTTTATTACTTTTGTGCACTTATTAAATGTATTTCAATTGTGAAAAAAATAACTCTTGCCCTCATTGCATTATCCGTGATCTCTTCATGTGGAAAGGACAAAAGCAAAGATGCTGACCAGAACAATAACGTAACGATTTTGGAATCCGTATCCGAATCCAAAAATGTAGATGAAATTTTTGTTTCTTTAGGAAACGAGGCTCCCAAAACGCTTACAAACAATGGCGGAACGCTCTCAAGCGATCCAACTGATCAGCCCAATACTGCACTTCAATTCGATAGCGGTACTTCGCATGCAGTGCTTGATGCCTCAGCATTGACTGTTAAAGATGCTTTCACTGTTTCTGTTTGGTTTAAGCCAGATGAGGTGGAAGGAGACAAGTTTTATCCAGTAGTGAATCGTTCTGTAGACGGATCAGTTAATGCCCCATATTATCAGTTTCTTCTCGGTGTTCGAGGGAAGGATTACACCAGCAATCCTAATACCTTTATTTTTTGGATGAGTGCCAATAATACCCTTGTAACTTTGGGTAGCCTCATGTCATGGACTCCTGGAAACTGGTACAACTTAGTAGCCACCTTTGATGGCCAGAATGCCTCTCTTTATGTCAACGGTAAATTGCAGGCTAGAAAAGCTGTAGAAGGAACCTTGTCCGCCTCTGATCAGCCTGTGTTTGTTGCCAAGCATTATCAGTATGATTGGTCTGCTCCAGGAACGTACGCAGATTTGCAGTTGTTTGGTTTTTCGTTGAGTGATGAGGAAATCCAAGAACTCTCAAATCAATAATTTGCTTCTCCGACTCTACTGGTAACGATTCAATCCTTTTTGCACAAAGAAGAAGGCCAGACTTGTATTGATGCTGGCCAACAGGCTTCCTGAAAAGAATGCCGTGATGAGCAAACACGCCAGAAGGTATTTCCCGTAGGCCGTGTGTGTCAAATATTTTGTTAAGGCGTAAAACCATGCGAAATAGCATACGGTGCCCAAAATACCCACAAATAAAAAGAGGTCTATCAACTCCATTTCGGAACGAAACTCGTGAAGTTTGGGTCCTCCAACGAGTACATTGAAAAAGCTCCATTTCGTTTCAATGAAGGGTATGGTCTTTTCTTTAAGCAGTACATCGCGGTATGAAAGCAGCATAGATAAGAGACCATCTTCCTCATACACTTGATACAATACCTTGAAGCGCTGGGCTAGCATTTGGGCAATGGTTCCCCTGAAAATGAAAAGACCTACACTGGTTAGGACTAAAGCTATGTAGGTGAAGATATTCTTTCTAAAATAATACAGAATCGGAATCACTAGCAGGCACAATAACAAATAGCTCTTCTTAGTGCCGATCATCAATGCTGCAGTAACATTCAGAAGAAGGAAGAGCAAATCTTTCCACTTGCGATGCTTCCAATACTCTGCCAGAAAAAGGGCAATTCCCAAAAAGTAGAGATAGGCGGATTCCGCATGGTACAAAAGCACTCCTTGATACCCAAATCTTGATCCTTTAAAATAGGTCAATGCCCAAGGGAATTTGGCAAATAGACTTATCAATATGAGCATTGAATTAAGGATCAAAAAGAGTTTGAAGAAGGTCAAAAATTTATGAAGCACTTCCTTTTGATCAAAATAAGCAAAGAATAGCAAAAAGAACATAGGGAAGGCATGCGCTAAATAATAATACCCATTGAAGAAGATATCATCTGGAGTCATGATTCCCCAGAGACTAGACATCCCCAGAAGCAAACACACTCCAATGGCTAGCGGAATCCATAGGATTCTTTTTTCCAGATTGCTGCGATCTCTTAATAACAAAACTAAGATCAACCAAGCATACTTAAACCCCGTAGCCCATTGATAAGGCGCATGAGCGATCTCGTAAAGCGATAATAGCTTCGCCATGAAATCGTAAGAGAAGAATACCATCAATCCCCACGACAAAAGAGTGTTGGAAAGCCGTAACCGCGCTGTCTCCGTCATGATTCGTACTGTTTATTGGGTTCAGCCTCTTTTCTGAATTTCATAAAAACAAGAAGCACGAAAAGAAATATGATAAAATACTTCGCCGCCGCGATCCCTGAGCTGATATTGAAGGGAACGAAATACAACAAAACAAAATATAATATGGGCTGTTTTGGCATTTTCACACACGCTTTCAATAAAATATAGACAACTAAAAGAATAAATAGAACGCCCAGAATTCCACCCGTAGTCAACGCGTATTCTAGAAAGAAATTATGCGGGAATCTTTCCTTGATATCCGCTGTAAACGAGAGATCTGGCAAAAAGTGTAAGGAATTCAGAAGGTCTGTGTAGATCTCTTTTCGA